>JAACTI010000110.1 GCA_009993495.1 Deltaproteobacteria bacterium
GACATCAGAGCGGGTACGCCGCACCATGACATGCTTGAGGATGCGCTCGCGGATTTCTCGGGAGACCGCCTTGATGGCCTCCTTGTAGGCCGGGTCAGTGCGGTCCAGTCCCTTAAATCGACCGCGCAGAGAGGCAAAGAAGCGCTCGAGATTGGGAATACCGGGGATAGTCGAATTTTTGGGGATCTGGAACAGCTTGAGCTGGGCAAAAATGTCATCGATGGTGTTATTCAGCGGTGTCGCTGTGACCAGAATGACCTTTTTCCCCCGGCAGATATCGAGCAGATCGGCGTAGGAACGGGTCCCTTCGTTGCGGAAGCGGTGCGCCTCGTCGACCACCACATAGTCGAAACGATCGAGGCCGAACTTAATCACTTTCTCAAGCTTTCCGAGCGACTCGACCCGTGCCGGAACACGGAAATCGTGCAGACTCTCTTCCCAGTAGCTCTTCAACACCGGCGGGCAGATCACCAGAATCCGCCCTTTAAGCTGTTGCAGCAATTGCGCGGCGATGAAGGTCTTGCCCAAGCCGACCACATCGGCCAGAAAGACCCCGTTGTGTTCGTTTAGCTTCTTAATCGCCTGCTGCACCGCCTGCTGCTGGTATTGCAATGCCATGAACCCTTCGGGCAGAAAGATTTCAATATCGTCCTGAAGGTTGATATCTTCCTGCAGGTACTCATAAATCAGTTTCAGATAGAGTTCGTACGGGGTGATGGAGTCATTCAGCCAGGTTTTTTTCTGCACGGCATCGACAAAATCATCGGATATGTCGACCGACTGTCGCCACAAGTCTTCAAACTGCTCTAGGGCGTACTCAACATCACGGCGCTGACGAAGCTCAACGTTGAATTCGCGGTTGGCAACCAGGCCGGAATAGGAGAAGTTGCTCGAACCGGTAACGACAAAACCATAATCACGATCATCCGGGGCAAAGCGTCCGATGTAGACTTTGGCGTGAATGTTTCTGGATGGGAAGGCCCGGATTTCGAGTTTTTTGCCGTTGCCACCACGGTTGCGGTCTTCGGCAGAATCGGCGCATTCCGATTTTAGAAATTCGATGAATTTTTTCAGTCCCAGTTCAAGTCTGTCATCTGCTTCCTCAGAATGTTCAATTTCTTCGATCAGAGTCTGCTGAAACTGGTCTTTGGCATTTTTGTGGGACTCAAAGTCGATAACAGACTGCGAGCGATAAGCATTGATAGCCCGGTTCGATTCGTCGTCAATCCCCAGCCCAACCAGTATGCGGGTTTTCTCAACCGGCTCTATGCTATCGTAAAGCTGATAAAAACCACTGGAACGGAAATAACCGACCAGAACATCAAAGAGTTGCGTGTCTGCCAGCGTGGCCTTGAAGCGATCCAGCAGGGTCTGATGCGGGCCATTGGTAAAGAAGGTCAGGTCGGTGTTTTGTTTGCTCATGGAGTCTCTATAATCCCCTCGTGGATAAAGAAAATAAAGTCCTTGCAGATTAACAAACTTTCTGAATTTCCTGAAGAAAAATAAACATCTTGCTCACATCATCCCAAGCATCCACTCCTCGACCTCGACCATGTTTTGTGCGACCGGTAACCGGGGTAGTTTCAAGAATGTTGACGGATCTGCAGGCCATGGCGCAGATGCGCTGAGCTTGTTTCGCGCTGACTCATGGATCAGAATGGATGAAACAGAACCATAAAAAGAGAAAAGCCCTCGTTTTCAGAGGGCTTTTTGTACTACATTGAATCATGATGAATTTTCAAATGGTACCCGGGACGAGAATCGAACTCGTACAGGATTACTCCCGAGGGATTTTAAGTCCCTTGCGTCTACCAGTTCCGCCACCCGGGCATGGGTGCTTATCTTAGTGATTCGTGAGATTCTGTCAACTGAATATCTGTGAAAAATTCAATTTGTGGCTCTTGTGCGATGAACTGGTGTTTGAGGCAAAGCTGAGCAAATTTCTTCAGGCCCTCCAGGTGCTGGGGCGTCAGCTGATAATTGATGGTCTGCCAATATTGTACCAGCTCTCCGGTCTGGAGATTAAGTTTTTGATGGAGCGGAGTTTCTTCGGCCAACTGCGGTAATTGTTGCAGAGACAAGGCCAGAGACTTTTTCAGCTGCTGATGAAGCAAGTGCAAAGCATCGGTCTTGTCACGCGCGGCGGCGCGCCGCATTATCCACAAAGCAAAAACAAAGGGCAGGCCGGTGTGCTGAAACCAAAGCGCGCCAAGATCATAAATCTGCATGCCTGAGGGTAATAGGCGTGCCTGCTTCATTGCGCGATCGCCAATCAACAAAACAGGTTGGCGGGCCGCAATCAAAGCCTCAGCCGGCCCTGCAGGAACAAAATCCAGCACCTGCGGGTGCGCATAGAATTCGCGTAATAAAACCCGTAAAAGATTGATAGAGGTCGCAGATTCTCCGGTAATGGCGATGGCTTGGCCCAAGAGCTTCTCCGGTGGGCAGGGGCTGAACAGTAGAACGCTTTGCACCGGGCCACAGGAAGAAATGGAGACCTCGGGCAGCAACAGGTAGTCTTGGCTGTTGCGGAGATATTCGAAGGAAGATGAGGGGCTGATATCAACTTCGCCGGTCTGCAACATCCGGTTAAGCGCCGAGGGCACACCCGAGAGAATTTGACCGTTGAAACCCTTGTCACGCAGATAATGAAAGAAGGGTTCGCAGTTCAAATAGGGGATGTGACCAACCCGTAATTTTGGTTCAATCGACATACAAAGCTCCGGCTGACAGGGGCCAATCGAGGCATTGATAGCGATGCTGAGCTAGTTGTGTTGCCTGCTGTAATTCATCAGTCGTCAAAGCCTGTTCGACAAAATCTACCGGCCAACCGCGGACAAAAGCGTGAATCAGGGCCTCTTCAAGTTGTGCGCTGGTACAAGGTGGTTGACAAAAGCGGTTGATCCAGCCAATTTTTTGGGCCAAGCGCTGAACGCCTGTGGCGGAACTCAGGCTGGTATCGGTATTCAAGAGTAAAAAAAGTTGAGTCAAATCCATATTTAATGGCAAGGAACCATGTTGCAGAAAACCCTGACGGGTTCTCTTTTGGGAACTGCCACAAATTTTTTTACCTTCACAGAGAATTTCAAACTGGGCGGGGGCCGTAAAGCAGGCACTCTGCTCAACGCGACTGGTGGTGCCCTCGCCCCCATGCCGTGCAGCGATTTCAGCATTTAGGCCGATGGCGGTCAGGGCATCGAGCAGAACCTGTGCAATATGCTGATAGCTAGCGGAGATGGTGCCACTGAACAAACCCTGGCGTTTGGCGATCACGGCGTAGGTGAGCTCATCGTCATGTAACACCGCCCGCCCGCCGGTGAGGCGGCGCACCACCTCGACTTTATGGTGTCGACACGCCTGAAGGTTATACTGTTCAGCCTTGCGTTGGCTGAATCCCAGACTTAATGTCGGGTTCTGCCAACGGTATAAACGAACAACAGGCGGGGATATCCCCGCCTGTACTTTTTGGAGTAAAACCTGATCCAGGGCCATGTTCATGGCACCAGTGAAGGCTTCTGCCCGAATGAGACGCCAGTGCGTACCTATCACCTTAAATTTTGACCCGTTCGAGAAAATTAGTATCAAAATCGAGGTCACAAAATTGCTTATTGTTCATCAATTTCTGATGAAAAGGTATTGTGGTTTTAATGCCCTGAATAATGTACTCGTCGAGGGCAACTTTCATGCGTTTGATAGCCGCTTCACGATTTTCGGCATGAACGATCAGTTTTCCGATCATTGAATCATAGTGCGGTAACACCGTGTATTGATCATACATGGCACTTTCAACCCGCACTCCCATGCCACCGGGGGTATGATAACCGGTAATTTTCCCAGGAAAAGGCGTAAATTTTTCCGGATCCTCGGCGTTGATGCGACATTCAATGGCGTGACCGGTAATTTTAATATCTTCCTGTTTGTAACGCAGTTCAAACCCGGCAGCTGAACGAATTTGTTCTTTGATAATGTCGACGCCGGTGACCATTTCGGTGACCGGGTGCTCGACCTGAACCCGGGTGTTCATTTCCATGAAATAGAAACTGCCGTCGCTATCAAGCAGGTACTCAATGGTTCCGGCACTCGAATAGTTGACCGCCTTGGCCGCTGCTACCGCACAGGCCCCCATCCGCTCACGCAGTTCGGGGGTTAACACCGGGCAGGGGGCCTCTTCAACCAGCTTCTGATGCCGCCGCTGAATGGAGCAGTCGCGCTCACCCAGGTGAATGACATTGCCATGTTTATCACCCAGTATCTGAATTTCGACATGGCGTGGGTGTTCGCAAAATTTTTCAATGTAAACATCGGCTTTGCCGAACCCCGCCTGAGCTTCGGTGCGAGCCATAGCCAAGGCATTAGGCAAAGAAGCCGGCGAATGAACAATTTTCATCCCCCGACCACCACCACCAGCGGAGGCCTTGATGATGATGGGATAGCCTATTTCGGCGGCAATGCGCACGGCCTCTTCAGTGGTTTCTACGCTTTTGTTGGTGCCAGGCAAAATAGGTACGCCCGCGGCGGTTACGGTCTGGCGCGCGGAAATTTTATCCCCCATGCGCCGCATGTTGTCGGCCGAGGGGCCGATGAACACGATTCCGCACTGCTCACAAATTTCGGCAAATTCGGCATTTTCAGATAAAAACCCGTAGCCCGGATGAATCGCATCGGCATCGGCAATTTCCGCCGCGCTGATAATTGCTTTCATGTTGAGATAACTTTTGGCGCTTGGCGCTGGGCCGATACACACCGCTTCATCAGCCAGGCTGACATGCAATGCATCGGCATCGACATCGGAAAAAACGGCAACCGTATGGATACCCAGTTCTTTGCAGGCCCGAATAATGCGCACGGCAATTTCCCCGCGATTTGCGATCAATATTTTATGAAACATCTGAGCTCTCCCATTGAGATAGCCGGTTGGTGTTTAGAGACGTTCGACCAAAAACAGTGCCTCACCATACTCAACCGGTGCCGCATCACTTTTTAAAATTTCAATAATACGACATTTAAACTCAGCTTCAATTTCATTGAAAAGCTTCATCGCTTCAACCAAACACAGGGTTTGTCCCGCTTCTACCAGGTCTCCGACCTTGACAAAAGTATCGGCATCGGGTGAAGGGCGGTGGTACATGGTACCCACAATGGGTGAGGGAATTTTTTCGTAACGCTCATCTTCAACCGCGGCGGGGGGAGCAGCCGCACCAGAGTTTTGACCTGGCAACACCTGAGGGGCGGCTGCCGCCGGAGCTTGTAAGACCGGGGCACTCTGGGCCGCAAACTGAACGTATTCTTTCTCAGGTCCACGCCGAATGACAATTTTCTCTTCCTTGTTTTCCATGCGGAACTCTGAAATATCAGTATCGGTAATCAATTTTATCAAGGATTTCAGATCTTTAATTTCCATATTTCATTCTCCTGGTTCTAAAACCTGTAAAGATAATCGCCCGGTCAAAGGGCACGGTACTGTTTAGGAATCTGGGTTAAACAACGATAGCCGTCAGCGGTAACAAGGATTGTATCCTCGATACGAACCCCACCACGTCCCGGCAAGTAAATTCCGGGCTCAATCGTAATCACCATCCCCGCCTGCAGCTGATCTTTACCACGACTGGAAACGCTGGGATACTCATGAATTTCAAGGCCAACCCCATGGCCTAGGCCATGACCAAAATTTTCGCCATACCCGGCCCTGGTGATATGCTCGCGTGCAACAGCATCTAATTCAGCCAGAGATAGCCCTGGTTTCACCCAACGCAGCGCGAGATCATGAGCTTCAAGCACCAGATCGTAAATACGGCGCAAATCTACCGGTACATAGCCCACACCCAGGGTGATAGTTTCATCTGAATGATAGCCCTGTACCCTGGTTCCGAAATCAAAGGTTACCAGTTCGTTTGATGCCAATTGACGTGTAGAAGCAACGCCGTGAGGTAAGGCACCGCGGGGGCCCGATGCGACAATGAAATCGAAGGCACGCTCTTCACCACCAAGACGTCGCAGAGCAATTTCCAATTCGAGAGCCAAGGTTTGTTCACTGACTCCGGGTTTAATCAAACTTTCTATTGTGGCAAAGGCCTTGGCATTCAGATCTGCGGCCTGCTGAAGGGCCTCTATTTCTGACGAAGTTTTGATGCCGCGTAAGGCGTTGATTTTTTCTTCGACCGCAACCCATTCCAAATTTTCGGCACCGCGCCGCCTCAAAGCACAAAACTCGGCGACATTCAGTTCTGCGGCAACAAAACCTATGCGTTTGAAATCCTGGGCCAAGGCCAGGGCAGTCAAGGCATCAAATTTATGCTGATAACAGATCAGGGTATCGGCCTGCACCTGCTGCTGTGCCTGCTGCTGGTAGCGTGCATCGCTCAGGAACCAGCTGTTCGAGCGCGCGAAGAGATAAACACCATCTGTTCCCGTAAAATTGCAGCAATAACGGATATTTTTAAGCCCGAAAAAAGCAAAAGCATCCAGCGCCAATTCGTCGAGAATTTGCGTGCAATAGAGTTTGGCAGCAGTATGCATTAGTGTTGCAGATGCGTGTAAAGGGCGTTGAAGGCCATTTCATAGCCGTAAGCGCCAAATCCGCAGATTTGACCTAAAACGACACCGCTAACAAAGGAATGATGGCGAAAAGCTTCCCGGGCATAAATATTTGACAGATGAACTTCCACCGCTGGCAGGGCAACCCCGCTGAGGGCATCACGCAGGGCGACGCTGGTATGGGTAAAACCACCAGGGTTTATGATCAAACCGGCACAACCCTCAGCGGGTGCCTGATGAATGTGATCAATCAAAACACCTTCATGATTTGACTGCTGATGCTTGATTTTAACGCCGAAATCACCGGCAAGAGTGCGTAAATTTTCAATGATTTCGTCAAGAGTCTGATAACCGTAGACCTCAGGTTCACGGCTGCCAAGCAGATTGAGATTGGGCCCGTTAAGAACTAGAATTTTCATCGTTTAGATCAATGCCTGACGTAGCGTTGCTAACTCACGGCGCATATGAAACCGTCCTTTGCCCAGGTTGCCGTCATGATGCAGGGTTAATGCAAGAAAATAATCATCGGTCACCGCCCGGATCACGACATGAAAACCAGCACTTTTTATCGTTACCTCTTGAAAATCACCGGTGCCTAAAATTTCTGCGGTTTTACGAATTTCCTTAACGACGTTGGTGTATTCAATCGCAAAAAGTTGCAAATCAACGTCATCGATCTGCACATAGTATTGCTCAATCGGGATTGCATCGAACCCCATCAACACAGCCCCCACAGCACCGGGCGTCGTTTTGACCAAAGTTTCAAGCGTGGCCTTGAACATCCCCTCTCCTTTTCTGAATAGAGGTCAGCAAACGATTCAGCTGCGCCAGAACACTCTTGTCGGCAGCCATAGACTTGTGTTCGGATGTGGGCTCATCGGGGGAAGCACCGAGGTAAAATGGCTCCGGTTCAAGCTCAGACTCTAGCTCCGATTCCGGTTCAGGTTCAGGCGGCGTCTCGGGGAGTGTGTCAGGAGCTGAGACAGTCTCAATTTCTTCAACCGGATCAGACTTGGATAATTGCTGAGACTCAGGCTCGGCTGTTGCCGCATTTTCAAGTTCACGTATCCGACGGCGCAGATCGAGATTATCGGGATCGTGCGCGAGTAGATTGCGAAAAATTTGCAGAGCTTTTGTGCCTAATCCCTGCTGCACATAAAGCTCGGCCAGGGTCACTGTTTCTAAAGCAGACACCCTTGATCTGTCGAGCTGTGGCTCTGCTGAATCGGCAAATTCAGGGGCAGAAGGTGAAGTTTCCCGCGCTGAGGGCGTATTCCCGGCAGTCGAAACAAATTCGGGGAGAGATCCCGCGGCCAGCGTTTGAATGTCTTCAGGCCCGGTGGTAAGTGCCGGCTCGGGTAAACCCAGAAGCAGTTTATTAATCACCGGATCAGCCGGTGAGAGCTCCCGGGCGTGAATCAATAATCGTCGTGCAGCGGAAAAGTGTTGTTGTAACAAATAAACCCGCGCACAACCAACCAGCGCAGCCAAGTTGTCCGGCTCTAATGCAAGGGCACGCAAAAAAGCCTCAACCGAACCAGACAAATCATCTTTCTGACACAAAATACGGGCTAGCACGACATGTCCAGGGGCACACTGAGGCTGAGAAACCAATCCCTTACTGACAACCTGATGGGCATTATCTAGTTGGCCCAACTTGCGATAGGCTTCGCTGAGTGAAACGAAAATATTCGAGCTGGGATCAGCCACCAGCAGTTCGGTGTAAGCTGCTATTTTGGTCAGCAAGGGATTTGGAGCAGCGGTTGACATGATCAAAACTCCAGCTCGGGGAATACCTGGTGGAAAGTTTCAGTGATGTTCACGATGGGATAGAGCACCGCGGCACCGATATCTTGATTCAAGACCAAAGTTAATGAGCCACTGCGCACCTTTTTATCACGTTGCATCGCATCAACATAACGTGCGAGGGGGAAATCTGGCCATTTCGTTGGCAATTGCAACGATCTTAAGAGGTTTTCCAGACGATGCGCTGTCGCAGATTGTGCCAACTGAAAATGACAGGCTAATCGACAGGCAACCAGCATCCCGCAGGCCACAGCCTCACCATGGCGCCATTCACCATAACCAGACAAATTTTCAATGGCATGGCCAAAGGTGTGCCCGAAGTTCAACAAGGCCCGGATCGAGCCTTCACGCTCGTCAACTTCTACAATATTCGCCTTGGTTTGGCAAGAAATCTTTACCGCATGCAGCAGCGCATCGGGATCAAGCGCCAGCAATCGGTGACTGTTGCCTTCAAGCCAGGCAAAAAAGTCGGCGTCATGAATAACACCATACTTAACCACTTCGGCCAAACCGGCACGAACTTCGCGCGTGTCGAGGGTTTGTAAGGTGTTTATGTCAATTAACACCAGCTTTGGCTGGTAAAATGCCCCAATGAGGTTTTTGCCGAGCGGATGGTTGATTCCGGTTTTTCCTCCGACCGAGCTGTCAACCTGTGCCAGCAAAGTCGTGGGAATTTGGACAAAAGGAATACCGCGCAAAAAAGTTGCAGCGGCGAATCCGGCCATATCACCAACAACACCACCGCCGAGAGCAATCAACCCACTGCCGCGGTCAAAGCCTTTTGCAATTAATTGGTCATAAATGGTCGCCAAAATTTCAAGATTTTTGTAGGCTTCGCCGTCGGGAAGGATGATGGAGTGGCATTGATAACCAGCATTCGTCAGGCAATCCATCAAAGGCGCCAAATAGAGTTTTTCAACCGTCGTATTCGTAATCAGGGCAATTTTGCGGGGAAAAGAAATATCTTCGAGATAGTCTGGGGTCCGTTGAATTAAACCCTGACCCAAAATTATCTCATAACTGCGTTCTTGCAACCCAACGCGGAGAGTTGTTGTCTTCACTTTTACCTCTGGGCTCACAGAAAAACGGGCAGGAAATCCCGCCCGTCTCACTGTCTTCCACGGAAAGTTTTTAGTTATTACTCAATATTCGCGGTGTTATAAAAATCATCAATTCGGCTTTGGTTTGAACGGTCTTGTCAGAACGGAATAATTGGCCCAACAGGGGAAGTTTCCCCAAGTAAGGGACGCCCGAATCTGAAACTTGCTTGGTATCGATAAAGATACCGCCGATAACTGTGGTCTCACCATCCATGACCAACACTTTGGTTTCAGCTTTTTTGGTATCGATGCTCGGCGCTGAAGCGCCAGCGGTAATCGAGGGAGTATCATTCGTCGCCAGAATTTCGAGAATAACACTGCCATCCGGGTTAATCACCGGTTTAACCTTCAATTCCAGGTTGGCGTTAACGAATTCGGTTTTAGGTCCATCTGCCCCTGAGGTCTGGTAGGGAATGGTCGTCCCTTGTGAGATAGTCGCTTCTTCGCCGTTGAGGGTGGTCACCCGCGGAGTTGAAATAACCTTGGCGTTGCCATTTGATTCCAAAGCCGACAAGCGCAGATCCAGAATTGTCTGATCGATACCGATACGCCCATAGGTAAACCCGGCCCCCAAACCGGCCTCAGTCGCTGCGCTACCCGGCCCTGAGGGCAAACCGACCAGAAAGTCGCCACCGATTCCTAAACTTCCCGCACCCATTTTTTCACCCGGATTGGCGAAATTAATCCCCCAGTTTACGCCTAAATCGCGGCTGAAGTTCGAATTGACCTCGACAATCCGCGCTTCGATCATCACCTGACGCTCAGGAGTATCCAATATTTTGACCAATTCGCGAACTTTTTCAATCCGTGAGGGAATATCGGTCACAATCACCAGTTTATTGCGCGCATCTTCGGTCATACTGCCGCGATCACTCAGCAGTTTTTGCGTCGGGCCGACAACTGCGGTCAAATCTGCATAGTTAACACTAATAACCTCGGTCTGCACGGGTTCAAGTTTTTCTTGCGCGCGGTCGGCAGCAAGTTCCGCTTCGCGCATGCTGCGGATTGTGTCTTTAGGCAGTACCCGTACGACATTTCCTTCGCGAATCATCCCCAGGTTCGTAATATCAAGAACCAGCGTCAAAGCCTGATCCCAAGGCACATCAATCAGCCGCAGGGTGACATTACCCTTAATCTCATCAGAGGCAATGATATTGAGGTTGCTGACTTCGGCAATTAACTGCAAAATATTGCGCACTTCCGCATTATCGAACACCAGGGAAATCTTTTCACCACTGAAGCTTTGCGCCATATCATTGCGACGTGCCACAATGGGATTACTAGCAAGAGCGTTTGCTTGCGCATCCGGCGCAAGCACATCGACAGGCGCGAGGGGCGAGGTTTCAGCAGTAGCGCTTGCAGGGCGCGGTGCGGGTGCCGCAACCGGAAGAATCCGTTCTTCATCGCGAACCGGGTCAGCCACAGCATAGGTACCGTCCTCGACTTTCAGCAAAACCGCGCCTGACTCCTGAACCAATGTGTAGGGTTGTAATCCTTTCAATTGGACAACAAAGCGCGTTTCCGCCGTTTGACCCTCGATCACTTGATAGGGAGTGACAGACTGCACCGCCGTCGGGAAAGCAAAGGATGCATAAACCCGGCTTAAAGCCCTGGGAATGGTGGTATTTTTCAAACCGAATTTAACGATAGTGCCATCCTGAACCGGCTCAACTAGCGAAATGGGGCCATCGACTTCAATGCGATAGACCGAGGTGCCTGCGTGGCTGCTGAAATCTATTTTAGTCACCGCAGCAACAGAGGGCTGAGTAATAGGCACCGGCAGCGCGGAAACCGCCACCGGGGTTGTTGGGGCTGAAGCAGCATTCACCTTTGCAGCAATCCCGTTTTTTGCGGCAACCCAAGAAACCTGAACACTGTTATCGGCGGACAGAACCTTATATTCAGGAACCAGGCCCTTTTCTGTGTCAAAAACAAACCGTAACTTATCTGCATAAGGGCCAACACGCAGCTGCGTAAACCCTTCCGCCAGATCGTACTTCATAATCCGATCGGCCAACTCGACACCAAACAAATCAACAACCAAACGCTTGGGGGTTTCAAGTTCAAAATACTTCAGGCGGGAAAAACCCGCAGAGGTGGTGATATCGACTTGATTTTTGCCGACCGTCACCGCTGCTGAACTGACCTTGGTAGCTTTATCAGCCGCAGCTTTATCGGCCGCAGCTTTATCGGCCGCAGCTTTATCGGCAGCAGCTTTATCGGCAGCAGCTTTAACGGCAGCAGCTTTAACGGCAGCAGCTTTAACGG
>JAACTI010000111.1 GCA_009993495.1 Deltaproteobacteria bacterium
TCAATCAGGGGCGGGAAATCGACCTGACTTTCCTGCAGGGGCTCACCCGCACGTACATGGCGTTTCAGCTCTTTGCCCAGCAACTTGTCCAGGGCAAAGAAGGGCCCAGAGCGTAATTGGGAGATATCCTGCGTTTGTAAACTGAGGTTTTCCTGACTCAAAACATCCCCGCGTTTTAGATCACGCATGCTTGTTGCCACCATCCCATGGGCAACTAATTCAACGCGCAGGCTTTGATTTTTGACGATCTGATCATCGACACGAACCAAAAGGGTCAACCTGCGGCTGCCGATGAGCCCGGGCTCCGAAGGAATAATTTCATAACTGATTGCGCCGGCGGGCACCAGAAAACGTGCGGGCAAAGAGATGTTTTCAAAAGACATCTTGACATCGGGGAAGCGTGCGGCATTTTCAGCCAGAAAATCGGCAATGGCCATTTCGATGTCGGCGGGCTCAATCCAGATGCCACGGCGGGTAATGGTGACCTCTGCAGCGCCGCTCAAGCGTAATTGACCGGCATCGATCTGATGATTAACCAACCGGGCCAGAGTTTCGCGGCTGACTACGCGGTGCATGCCGGGTTCCGGGGCGCGAAACAGGCGAATTTCGCCACTCAGTTTATCCAAACGGTCGGCATCGACCGGTGCCAATAAATCGCGCAGCACCACCTGATCTGAACTGACTTCAACCTTGGTCTGCAGGGGCAGTTCCAGAGCCATCAACGCACCCGGCAACAAACATATCAGCAGCAAACATAACGTTGTGATTCGTTGTGCCATACTCAAATCCTTTAACGTACCAGGTTGTTGGCCATGGACAGCATCTCATCGGCAGTGCTGATGGTTTTGGAATTGACTTCATAGGCGCGCTGCCCGGCGATCATATTAACCATTTCTTCCATGACGCTGACATTGGAGCCTTCCAGAAACCCCTGGGCCAGGGTTCCATAGCCTTCCTCGCCGGGGGTGCCACTGGTTGGGGATCCGCTGCTGCTGGTTTCTTTAAAGATGTTGCGCCCAATGGCGTTGAGCCCGGCGGGGTTCTGGAAACGGGCCAGAGTGATGGTGCCCACTTCGGTGGCGTTGGCGCCGCCGTCCTGGACAACTTCAACAACGCCGCCTTCACTGATGGACACCTGAGTGGCGTTGTCAGGAATAACAATTTCCGGAAAAATCGGATAACCGTCCGAGGTCACCAGACGACCGGTACTGTCGGTTTTGAAGGCGCCCGAACGGGTATAGCCTTCGCTGCCGTCGGGCAGGGTGACACCGAAAAAGCCTTTGCCTTCGATCGCGACATCCAGATCGTTATCGCTCTGTTGCAGGTCGCCGGTGGTAAAGATTTTTTGCACCGAGGCAACGCGTGCCCCGAGGCCAACCTGGATGCCGGTGGGTACTTCAGTGCCGGCGGAGGTGGCTCCGGCCATTTTTTCGGTCTGGTACAGAATATCCTGGAAATCGGCGCGGCTCTTCTTGAAGCCGGTGCTGTTGACGTTGGCCAAGTTGTTGGCGATCACGTCGATATTGCTCTGCTGCGATTCCATGCCGGTGGCGGCGGTCCAGAGGGCCCTGATCATAACTGTCTCCTTGCGACGGTATTACTGTAAATTACCTAAATCAGAAAGTTTGCTGTTCATCTGGCTGTAAATGTTCAAAACTTTTTGTGTGGCCTCGAAAACGCGGGTGTTGAAGACCATGCGACCCATTTCTTCCATGGTGCTGACATTCGATAATTCTAAAAAGCCCTGCATCAGATCCGAGCTGGTATCCTCAACTGCCAGAACCCCGGCGGGGGCAACAAAGGCTCCGGTCTGGGCGCGCTGTAAACGATCGGTCTCTTCAATGGTGTAGAGGGGGATTTTACCAACCACTTGATTTTCGGAAATCACGCTGCCGTCACGGCTGATTATATAATCCGTTGTCGGCAGTACCAAGGGAAGGTCGTCGGCGCCGAGCAAGCGCGAACCGGTTGCGGTGACCAGTTCGCCCGTTGCACTGGCGCGAAAGTTGCCGCGCCGGGTGTAGACAATTTGGCCGTCTTCCTGTTGCAGCTTTAGAAACCCTGGGCCATTGATTGCCAGATGGGTTTCGACCTCGGTTCGATTCAAGACCCCTTGGGAAAAATCAATATTTTCGCTACTGGCTTGCACCTGGTTGGTCGGAACCTTGTCTCGGGTTGCCACGGCATCTTGCAGCTTGGTTTCAAAGGTCAGGCTGCCTTTTTTGTAGCCGGTGGTGTCAACATTGGCGAGATTGCGGCTGATTTGGTCAAGCATCTGTGAGCGGGCAATGGCGCCGGATAATGCTCCGTATTTGTCTGATCCCATCTGTGTGAACTCCGTTAGTCGATGCCCTTGAAGCTGTACCTGACGTATCGGTACAAACCGGTGAAATGTTTAGTTCGGCGTCACCCCAGCCAGACGGATGACCTGGCGCGCTTCGCCTTCGCTGATCTGCAAAATGGTCGAAATCTGGTGGGCATTCAGCCCCTGACGCGCCATGGCGCTGATGCAGCGATAGCGTTCGGTCAAGTCGGTTTGAAAAGCCGAAGTACGAGGCTGTTCGAGCACCACCGGTTTTCCCTCCGGCTGTGTTTCGGCCTGGGCCAAAGTCTGATCGAAGGCCGACTTTTGCTGTTTCAGCGGTTGGCGACGCAATTGTTCGCGCAGGCGTTCCAGTTGGCGCCGTTGCCCCAGAATTACGGCGGTCAGAATCACCAATACCAGCACCAGCCCGGCGAAAGACAGCATGGCGACGCTCATGGTTTTGGCCCGGGTTTCTGCCCGCGCAGGCTGCGTGACATTTTGACTTTCATTTTAATCAGGGCCTGGCTGTGGAGCTGCGAAATGCGTCCTTCCGTCAGCGCGAGCACCTCGGAAATTTCTTTCTGGGAAAGCTCTTCGTAGTAGTAAAGTGCGAGCACCTGTTGTTCTTTTTCCGACAGCTCACCAATATAACCTGCAAGTTCATGGCTGAGTTCCTGGGCCTCCATCCGATCCTGCACCGATTCCTGAGCGACATCTTCCAGGTTGTCGATAAAACTGCGCCCGCTGTCACCCTCATCCAGGGTTTCGTTGAGGCTGACGCAGCCCAGATGACTCACCTGCAGCAGCAGCTCATGATAATCATCGAGGGACAATTCCATTTCCGCAGCAATTTCCTGCTCCTCGGGTTGACGTTGCAGTTTTTTTTCGAGGCCGTCAATCGCCCGGCTCAGGCGGGATTGCTTGTCACGCATGGAGCGCGAAAACCAGTCCATGCGCCGCACTTCATCGTAAATTGCCCCGCGAATCCGCTGCTCGGCGAAGGTTTTGAAGAGCACGCCACGGCGCGGATCGAAGCGACTGGCGGCATCCATCAAACCGACCAGGGCTGCACTGCGCAGATCCTCGCGGTTGACAAAGGCCGGAACCTGGCTGAGCATGCGCTCGACCAGATATTGCACCAGGGGAAGATGATTTTCGATCATCTTTTCCCGTTCAGCGGCACCAGGCGGACCGTAGCCGTTGATGCTCATTGGTGGTGCCCCGCTTCAACCCCCAAAATCCGTTTAAAGAAAAACTGAAGTGTGCCCTTGGGACGGTCATGGGCCGGGGCTTCCATCAGACTCTCGGCCAGCGCGACAAAAGCTTTTGAGACCTTATGATCGGGGTAAAGTTCCTGAATCACCTGCTGGGCGCGCACGGCTTCATGCATTTTGCGATCAAAGGGAATCGCGCCCAGGTAATCAATGCTGATATCGAGATAGCGCCCGGAAACCATGGTAAGTTTTTCAAAAACATCCAGTCCTTCACTGCTGTTGCGCACCGAGTTGACGCACAAGAGAAAATTTTTCTGGTGATACTGGCTCGACAAGAGTTTCATCAGGGCATAGGCATCGGTGATAGCGGTGGGTTCGGGCGTGGTGACCACCAGAATGTCCTGGGCGGCGACATTGAAATAGGTGACGTTGTCGGAAATTCCCGCTTCGGTGTCGATCAGAACCAGGTCGAATTCTTCCTGCAGGTTGTCGATGGCATCAATGAAGCGCATTTTCAGCTGGCCATCGAGATGAGTGTATTGCTGTACCCCTGAACCGGCAGGCAGAATTTTTAAGCCGTAGGGGCCTTCAACCATAATGTCTTCGAGCCCCAATTCTCCCTTGAAAAAATGGTTGAGATTGTGAATCGGGTTCAAACCCAAAATCACATCAATATTGGCCAAACCCAGGTCGGCATCGATCACCAGCACCCGCTTCCCCTGCTTGGCCAGGGCAATGGCAACGTTGGTGACGACTGCGGTTTTGCCAACCCCGCCTTTACCGCTGGTGATGGAAATTACCCGGGTAGAATGGTTGGTCTCAAGGGTTTGCGGCACGCCCTGAGGGCGTTGACGTAAGCTGTGAGCCTGATCCATGGCTGTTTGATTCATACAGCATCCTTCCGTATCTGTGGTTCATGACCCAACACCCAACTGGCGACCAGTTGCGCTTCAGCCATGAGTAAATCTTCGGGAACCTGCTGGCCATGGGTGAGACAGGCCAGGGGCAAACCGGTGCGAGTGGGCAAATTAAGCAGCACGCCCCAGCCGAGACATTCATCCAGTTTGGTAAAAACCAGGCTGGCAGGCACCAGGGGTGAAAAATTTTCCACCGTTTTGTACAGCACCCGCTCTTCACTTTGGGCGGCCAGTACCAGCCAGTTTTCAATCTGCAGGTTGCTCGTGAAAAAACCTGCCAGCTCGGCAATGCTTTCATGATCCTGGGGACTGCGCCCGGCGGTATCGATGAGAATCAGATCCTTGTCACGATGATTGTTCAAGGCAGCGTGCAGTTGATCGGGGCTGAAAACAACCTCGACGGGTAACTGCATAATTTCGGCATACACCTTCAATTGTTCGACCGCGGCAATCCGAAAGGTGTCTATGGTGATCAATGCGACCCGCGCCCCGGCGGCGGTAGCGGTGGCTGCCAGCTTGGCAAGAGTGGTGGTTTTGCCGACGCCGGTTGGCCCTACCAGGGCGATACGGCGCTGACCTTCGCTGGCGGGCCCCCAGGGGGCGGGACTGATCTGAAGAAGATCGGCGATCATTTCGCGCAGATACTCATGCTGCAACTGAGGGTCGCGCCGCTGTTCGGCACTCATGCGGGCGTCGGCGAAGCGTGCGATGGTTTCGACCGCTTCGGCATCAATCCCGCACTCACTCAGAACACGGGTCAAACTTGCTGACGCTGTCGGGAGAACTCGTGGCGCGGCCGCCGCGGGGGTTTTGATGGCCGCTGCTGGGGCCGGTGACTGAAGCTGTGCACGATTTTCAACCAGCAGGCTGACCAGAGATTTGAGCCCGGCCAGTTCGCGCTGTAAATCACCAACATTCTGATCGGCAACCATCTGGCGTAACTGGTTCAGTTCCATTTCAAGGGGCTCAATCACCGCCCGCGAGCCATCGCGCTGAGGTTTTTTCTGGGAGCGCTCCAGGTCAACAGCCTGATAAGCCGCAACGGCCTTGGGAGCAATCCCCGCGGCGCTTGTGGCAGTTGCCCGCTGGTGCGGGTCGGCCATGGCGGGAGATTCGATGGCGGCAGTAACTTCGATCAGGGGTTTGCCGAGCAGCCCCAATCCCTTTTTGCGCAGGGTGCGGGTCGAAAGAATCAGGGCGTCGGCTCCCAAAGTCTGTTTGACTTTCTGTAGGGCCTGGGGCATATCTTCGGCGGTAAAGGTTTTAACGAGCATCGACGGTCACCGTTCCTGTGGATCGCACCTTCAAGTGCGATGCGATTTCATTATGAGAAACAATTGCCAACGCGGGCAGATAACGTTCGATCAGGCGACGCAGGTGGCCGCGAATCGCCGGGGTACACAAAAGAACCGGATTGCCGCCGGGGAAGGCTTCTGCGGCTTTGCGCAGACTGGTGATCAGAGCCTGGGCGTAGTTGGGTTCAACCGCCAGATAAGACCCCTGATCGCCCGTATGCAAGGCTTCCTGCAAGCGATTTTCAACCCCGCGCTCCAGGGTCATCACTTCCAGCATCTGCCCGTCAGTGCTCAACTGGCTGCTGATGGCCCGCGCAAGCATCTGACGGACATGTTCGGTCAGCTGGTCGGCATCATGAACAACCGGTGCCCAATCGGCCAGAGTTTCGAGGATAGTGCGCAGATCACGAATACTCACCTGTTCACGCAGCAGATTCTGTAAAACGCGCATAATCACGCCCAGATTCAGTAGCCCCGGAATGAGTTCTTCAACCAGCTTGGGATAATCTTTGGCCAGGTTATTCAACAGATTCTGGGTTTCCTGCCGACCCAGAAGTTCGTGGGCGTGGCGGCGGATCAATTCGCTGACATGGGTCGCAACCACCGTGGTGTTATCCACCACCGTATAACCGGCGATCTGGGCGCGTTCTTTTTTTTCATCGCCGATCCAGACCGCAGGCAGCCCGAAAGCCGGCTCGGTTGTTTCAATGCCCTTGATCATTTCGGTGGCGGTGCCGGGATTCATGGCCAGGTAATGACCGGGCAGCAATTCGCCACCGCCGACTTTGACCCCTTTAAGAATAATGGCGTATTCATTGGGTTTGAGTTGCAGGTTGTCCTTAATATGCACCGGCGGAACAATAAACCCCATATCGAGGGCAAACTGCTTGCGGAGCGATTTGATGCGCGGCAAAAGCTCGCCATTCTGGGCGGCGTCAACCAGGGGAATCAGCCCGTAACCGACTTCCATTTCCAGCAGATCAACTCCAAGCATGGCTTCATAATTCTCTTCCACTGCCCCAGCGGGCAGAGCCTTCTGCTCTTCGGGCGCAACCTCTTCAAGTTCAGAGGTTTTCTGCACCCGCCAGGCAACCGTCGCCACCAAAAGCGCCAGCACCATAAAGGGAATCTGCGGCAGGCCGGGAATCATGGCAAAAATTGACAGAATTCCTGCCACCACCCACAGGGCGCGGGGATGGATGCTGAACTGGCGCTTGATTTCGTCGCCGAAGTCTTCCCCGCTGGCGGTGCGGGTGACCATGATGCCCGCTCCGGTTGAAATAATCAGCGCCGGAATCTGGCCCACCAGGCCATCACCAACGGTCAAAATGGTGTAGTTGGCGGCGGCTTCGGCCATGGGCATGCCCTTTTGCACGACGCCAATGACGAAGCCCGCGCCGATATTGATGAGCGTAATGATGATCCCGGCGATGGCATCGCCCTTGACAAACTTGCTGGCACCATCCATGGCCCCGTAAAAATCCGCCTGTTGCGCAATTTCTTCGCGGCGCGTGCGGGCATCATTTTCATTGATCAGACCGGCATTCAAGTCGGCGTCAATGGCCATTTGTTTGCCGGGCATGGCATCGAGGGTGAAACGGGCCGCCACTTCAGCGACGCGCCCGGCACCCTTGGTGATGACCATGAAGTTAATAATCACCAGAATGATAAAGATAACAATACCGACCACATAGTTACCGCCGACCACAAACTGACCGAAAGATTCAATCACACTGCCGGCCGAACTGGGGCCTTCTTCACCGTGGAGCAGAATCAGGCGGGTTGAAGCGACATTGAGGGACAGGCGAAAGAGGGTGGTAGTGAGCAAAACCGTGGGGAAGATGGCAAAATCCAGCGCCTTGGTAGTGTAAAGGGAAATGATCAGCACCAGCAGAGCCAGGGTGATATTCAGGGCCAGAAACAGGTCGAGCAAGGCTGCGGGCACCGGCAGGATCATGAGCATCAACACCAACACCAGGCCCAGGGCCACCATAACATCAGCGCGCACAATCAGTTGAACCCAGCGGTTCTGAAGAAAGATCTGGTACATCACTGTCTCCGGTTTTTTTACGTCTTGGCCAATATTCCGTCGCGGAACGTCAATATTCCGGCGCGCGGCCCCGGCTGGAATTTTGTTCTATTTCTTCTTTGATTTCGGTTGGTTAATTACGTTTCAAACTATAAACATAGGCCAGGATTTCGGCTACGGCCTTGAACATTTCTTCGGGAATAGCGCTCCCAACATCCATCTTGTACAAGGCCCGTGCCACCGGAACGTTTTCTACCAGCGGAATGGCATATTCTTTGGCAATGTCACGAATACGCATGGCTAGATGGTCGGCTCCCTTGGCAATAATCTGCGGGGCGTCCATGCTGTCGCGCTGGTAGGATATGGCAATGGAAAGGTGGGTCGGGTTGGTGATAATGACATCGGCTTTGGGCACTTCGGCCATCATGCGTTTACGCGCCATCTGCTGCTGAACCGAACGCACGCGCGCCTTCAGCTGGGGATCACCCTCGGTTTCTTTATATTCTTCTTTGACTTCTTGCTTGGTCATTTTCATCTTCTGCTCCATTTCCCAGCGCGTGAAGAGAAAATCGATCAAGCCCAGCACAATAAAGATGGCACAGGCCTTAGCCAGAATCAGATAGGCGACATCGCCCAGGAAAATAATCGTTTGCGACAGATCGACACTCAGCAGTTGCAGGGCGGTGCCAAATTCATTGGCCAGGGTCAGACCGGCAACGGCACCGACCAGAGAAACCTTGGCGAGGGACTTGACCACCTCAAGAGCCGAACGCTTGGAAAAAAACCGCCCCATGCCCTTAATTGGATTGAATTTGCTCAGATCGGGCATGAAGGGTTTGGTCGTAAAGAGCGGCCCAACCTGCAGAAACGACGCGAAGAAACCCACCACCAGGGTCATTAAAAAAACCGGCCAGAGTAATCTACCGAGCTCGGCAATGGTTTGGTTGGTGAGTACCAGGGTGCGTAAAACCGAGAGTTGAGGCTGATGGAGATGACGTAAAGAGTTTGCAAACAACTGTTCAAGGCTGCGCCAGAAGGATTGGGCGTAAAAGACCCACAGCAGCAGCGACATGGTCATCAGGGCCGCCGTGACCACTTCCTTACTTTGGGCGACCTGGCCACGTTTGCGAAAATCGTCGCGGCGTTTGCCGGTTGCCTGTTCTGAGCGTTCCTGGTCAGAGTCTTCAGCCATGAGAGCTCCGTTTCACGCGGCCGGGCGGCGTGACAGAATATTGGCAGTGAGTGGGAAAAATTAAAGCAAACTGAAGAGTTGCAAAAAGCGCTCCCCCAGCAGGGAGAATTCCTGTTGCAGCAATCCGGCGACCACCGACAGGGTTAAACCCATCACCAGAAAGGAGATGCCGATATTCAAGGGGAAGGCGAGCATAAAGACATTCATTTGCGGAAAGACCCGTGCCATGATGCCCAGAGTCAAATTGGAAAGGATGAGCAGGGCGAGAATGGGAGCCGCCAGTTTGATCGCTAGAATGAAGCAGTGGTTGGCAAAATTCATCAACTCGGGAACCACGTCGCCGCTGAAGGAAAAACTACCCGGCTGAAGTACGGAAAATGAGGCGACGATTGCTTCAAAGAAAAGGTGATGAACATCCAGGGCGAGAAAAAGCAAAATGGCAATCACGCTTTGAAATTGAGAAATCAACGCCACCTGGCGCTGGTTCGCGGGATCAAATACGTTAGCGGCGGCGAAGCCCATCTGATAACCGATAATGGAACCGCCGAACTCGGCAGCCATGAAAATCAGCTGGGCCAGAAAGCCGACCATCAGCCCCAGGGCGGCTTCGCCGAAAATCAGCAGTAACAGGCTCAGGGGGGCTAATTCGTTGCCGGGAAGAAATTTTTGCACGCCCGGGAAGACAATCATACTGGTTAAGAACACCAGCCCAACCTTGATCTGCATGGGAACCTGACCGCCGCTGAAGACCGGCATGGAGCCAAACATGGAACCAATCCGCACCAGGCAAAGGAGAAAACCCTGCAATGTGACCAGGGAAAAGGCCGGAATCTCCATCTCAGCGCCCCAGGGTCGGCAACAGGTCAAAAATCATCAGGGTCAGAGTCATCATCTTCTGCAGAATCCAGGGAGCGAAAATCAACAGCACCACGAAAACACCGACAATTTTCGGAATAAAGGTCATGGTCTGTTCATTAATTTGAGTGGCGGCCTGAAAAATACTGATGATCAGCCCAACCAGCAGGGCGGTCAGCAACATGGGGGCTGAAATCAGCAGTGCCGTTTCCAGAGCGCGGCGTCCGATATCAATCACAAATTCGGGGGTCATCTACACTCCATTCCATGTCGTTTTTTTGACGAGGTTCCCCGGCAGAAACTAAGTGAAGCTCTGAACCAGCGAACCAATCACCAGACTCCAGCCGTCTACCAGCACAAACAACAGAATTTTAAAGGGCAGGGAAATGACAATCGGCGGCAGCATCATCATCCCCATGGCCATGAGAATTGAAGCGACCACCATGTCGATGACCAGAAAGGGCACAAAAATCAGAAAGCCCATTTGAAAAGCGCGTTTCAGCTCTGAAAGCATGAAGGCCGGAATCAGGGTGAGCAGGGAAACATCTTCTTTGGTTTCGGGCTGGCTGCTCTGGGAAATCGACAGCATCAGGGTCAAATCTTTTTCCGCCACCTGGGAAAACATGAAATTGCGGATAGGTAGCAGAGCCTTTTCGAGGGCCTGAGTTTGATCGATCTGCTGTTCGAGATAGGGTTGCAGGGCGGTTTCGTTAATTTGGGTAAAAACCGGAGCCATGACAAAAAAAGTTAAAAAAAGTGCCAATCCAATGACAATCTGATTCGAAGGAGCCTGCTGGGTGCCCATGGCCTGCCGCACAAAAGACAGCACAATCACAATGCGGGTGAAGCCGGTCGTCATGAGCAGAATCGCCGGAGCAATGGAAAGCACCGTCAGCAGAATGATCACCTGCAGGGCGGTGGAAACCTGGGCCGGTTCGGTGGCCTGCTGAACCCCCAGGGTAATGGTCGGCAACCCGGCGGCGACGACAAATTGGGGCCCTGCCGTCAGCAAAAAAACCAGTACAGAAATGAGAATTTTCATGCGCCGGTCTCCAGATCGGTTGCCGATTCTTTGGGTTCAAGCTGTTCGAGAGTGGTCTGAAACTGAGAATCGCGCGCCGGCAAACGGGTCAGGCAGTCAATCCGTTCGCCACTGACGCCGAGCAGGAGTTCCTGCCCGCGCACCTGCACCAGACACAGCATTTTCTTGCCGCCTAAGGAACGGGTTTCGAGGATCTGGATCTGACCGCTGCGTTTGCCGGGCAGCAAACTTAAACCCTTACGGCTGGCGGCAAAACACAGGAGCAACAGGCCGATGACCAAGGCCAGGGCCCCGAGCATTTTAAAGGCCGGAATCAACAAACTCTCTTCGTTGGTTGCGGGGCCTGCGGCCAGAACCAGCATAGGGGCCAGCACCCAAAAAACGCTCAGAAGGGCTGTTTTCATGACCCCAGATTCTCGATGCGTTCCGACGGGCTGACCACATCCGTCAGGCGCAGACCGAATTTTTCATTCACGACCACCGCTTCGCCGCGCGCAATCAGGCGCGAATTGACATACAAATCAAGGGGTTCTCCGGCAAGCTTTTCCAGCTCGATCAGGGTGCCTTCCTGCATTTGCAGCAGATCACGCACCAGAATGCGGGCACGACCCACTTCAACCGAAACCTGCAAGGGGATATCAAGCAGAAGGTTGATGCCTTTTTCGTTGCGCGATGCGTTATCGGTGGAACTCAGGGCCTTTTGATCAACCTTACTTTTTTCCGTCATTATTAACCTCCATCGGGGAGTGCCCCGGTTATCAAAATCGCTTTTTGTCGCCCCTGAACACCGGCAATCCCCTGAAATTTGGCACGTCCTTCAACCAGCAATTTCAACGGGCTGTCCGGGTCACAGTTTAAATCAATGACATCTCCCACTTCAAAATTGAGGATATCGCGTACCCGCAAGGAAATTTGTGCCAACTGAGCTTCGACTTCAACATCCATCATTTGCAGTTCGTCGAGGATCGCTTTTTGCCACTGGTTGGT
>JAACTI010000311.1 GCA_009993495.1 Deltaproteobacteria bacterium
ACAGAGCGTCCTGCTGAACTCGACCGCGCCCGTGATCCGCTGTTAGGCGAGCTTTCCGATGCGCGGATTATTGAGCTGGGCCAGCGCATGTACCGTGAGGGCATATTGCCTTCCGGCGCGGTGATGGAAGCCTACATTAACGAAGATATTCTGGTTGATAGCCGGGCTTTCTCCTGTTCCAGTTGTCACCTGCGCGCCGGACTGGGCTCAGTTGAGGGCGGCGTGGTCACGCCGCCGACGACCGGGCGTAAATTGTACCAGCCCTACACCCGGCCACCATCCCTGAATGATGTTGCCGAAAAAGCCGGTTATTACACCTATGCCAAGACCATTATCCAACGCCCGGCCTATACCCGGGAAACCTTGAAAAGCGCCCTGCGCTTGGGGATCGACCCCGCCGGGATTGAATTTAACCAGGTGATGCCGCGTTATCCCCTGGAAGATTTTGACCTGGCCATTCTGGTACGCTATCTCGAACTCTTGTCAGACGCCTATTCTCCCGGTGCGAGCCGTAGTCTGATGAAGTTTGCGACCATTATTACCGATGATGTGAATACCGCTGATCGCGAAGCTTTGCTGACTCCCCTCAAGCGTTTTGTCACCGATCAAAACAAACAGGTTGATATGTATCGCGACTTCTTGAAGTTTGGCTACAAACCAACCGGCGATATGAAAGATTCTTTCCGCAATGCGTCCCTCGACATTTGGGAGCTCAAAGGGCCTGCGGATACCTGGAATGACCAGCTGGAAAATTATTATCAGCAGGAACCCGTTTTCGCGGTTTTGGGGGGTGTTTCCAACCAAAGCTGGCAGCCGGTTCACGACTTTTGCGAGTCGCGTAAATTGCCCTGTCTTTACCCGGTGACCAAACTGCCGGTTGTGTCACAAGCGACCTGGTATACCTATTATATGAACAAGGGTTATTACCAGGAGGGCGAAACCCTGGCGCGATATTTACGCCCCGAACAAACGCAAAAGACGGCAAACGTACAGGGCTTGGTTCAGCTGGTGGAGAAGAGTCCTGTCGGTGAAGCTTTGGCTGCCGGATTCCATCAAACCAGGCAAACTCTCGATCTGCCTGTGGTTCCGACCCTTAGTTTCGACGCACAGCAGGCCCGCGACCCGCAGGCCTTAGCGGCGTTGGTGGCAGATTTGAAACCCGAGAAAATTTTGCTTTTCGGCGGCGTGGATATTTTGCCCGGACTGCCGGCGCTGGCGGCGCTGAATCAGGGGCAGGCAAAAATTTATCTCTCGTCCACCGCCCTGGGAGCCGACAGCCTTAAAATCGCCGATGGCTTGCGTCCTCAGGTGTTTCTGACCTTTCCCTACCGTTTAAAACCCTTTTATGGTGATGAACAGGGCATGGGTATTCTGGCCCGGGTGCCGATTGAAACCACCTATAAGGCTCTGGGCGAAAGCCGGGTGGCTTCCATGACGGCGATCATGCTGAAACAGTCCGTAATGCAGGGGCTACGTTTGCTTTACGATAACCTGTATCGCGATCATCTGATCGACACATTGAGTATGCAGATGGATCAAACGGTGCTCGATTTTGAGCGTATCAGTTTCGGTATCGGCCAGCGTTATGCGTCTAAGGGCTGCTACGTTATTCAGCTGGGGCCAGGGCCCGAGCCCGAACTACTGCCGCGCAGCACCTGGATTATTCAGTAACTTTCCGGCGGGAAGGCGCAGCGGTCAGGGGGGAGTTGAAGATTTCTGGAAATTTTCAATCGCGGCGTGCAAGGCATTGGCGGCGAAGTTGGAACAGTCGAGTTTGCGGGCGGGCAGGCCACCCAGGGCCGCGGCGATATCCGCGTTGCTGATCCGCAAGGCTTCTTGCGGGCTTTTGCCCAGCGCCAGTTCAGTGGCCATGGAGGAGGTGGCAATCGCCGCAGCGCAGCCAAAGGTTCTGAAGCCGACGTCAACAATTTTTTCCTTGTCAATCTGCACATAAATCCAGATCTGATCACCATCGTCAGAATTGCCCGCCATGCCGATGCCATTGGCTTCGGGCAGGCTGCCGACATTGCGCGGGTGGGTAAAATATTCAATCACCTTGGCGTTGTACATGATTCAATCTCGACTGCTCAGCAGACGTTCAATAATAAAATCAACGACTGCGGCGGGGTTGTTCAAATCCAGCACCGGCACGTCGAGTTCCAAAGCCACATCACTGGCAACCGCCACCAGACTGGGGTCATCCTCGGTGCCACGACACAAAAGTTCGTTGCTGCGCTCGGCACGATGCACTTCAATTTTGGGCAGTTGTCCGCGTTTAAAACCTTCAGTAATCACCAGATCGACATCGGTAAAATAGCGCGGCAGCAAGTCTTCAAGGGGCGGAGAGGCGTCATGCTTTTTAATCAAAGCGAGCTTTTCGCCCGAGGTAATCAAGGTGGTGGCCGCCCCGGCGGCGGTCAGGCGGTAGCTGTCCTTGCCTGGATGATCGATATTGAAACGATGAGCGTCATGTTTGATGACGCCGATGCGATAGCCGCGTTCCGTGAGCAGGGCAATCACTTTTTCAAGCAGGGTGGTTTTGCCGGTGCCCGATTTTGCCACAAAGGAAATCGCTGGAATTGTCATTTTATTCTCCTGTCAGAAAAGATCGAAGCTGATTCTAGTACCCTATAACACATAATCTTTCGCATCTTGCTGGTTATTTTCCGCGTCAGCTGCGTTATGATAATCGCTGTTTAGCTATGGCTAGGCAG
>JAACTI010000112.1 GCA_009993495.1 Deltaproteobacteria bacterium
TCATAACGCAGCTGACGCGGAAAATAACCAGCAAGATGCGAAAGATTATGTGTTATAGGGTACTAGGCTGTTTTTTTCGCGCCTGGCGGTTATACTCCGTTTCGGCAATTTACGTAAAGACCGCGGATCGTCGGGTCTTGAATGATGGTCGGGCATCAACATTAAGGAGTTTAACTTATGAGCACAGACAAAACCCCTTCTTGCACCAATTGCAGCAGTGTGTGGCAAAAACAGGGCAAAACCAACTGCTGGAGCGCCCCGCAAACGGGACCAGCTCAACCTGATTACTGCCCGGCGGCCCTGAACGCCGAACAGGTGGAAGAAACTTTTACCCGTTACACCGAACCCAGTGAAGATGCGCGTCTGGCGCGAGTGGCTGCCCAGGTCGAAGGCCTGTGCTATCAACCGGTGCCGGGCAGTGACGCCATCAATGCGCGCTGGACGCGCGTGGAAGACACCATTGCCCTGGCCCAGCTGATGGGTTATCGCAAAATCGGTATCGCCACCTGCATTGGCCTGTTGGAAGAAAGTGCCCGTCTTGCGGAAATTCTTAGGGCCCAGCAACTGGAACCCATTTCCGTGTGTTGCAAAGCCGGCAGCCTCGACAAGTTAAAACTGGGGTTACAAGAAGAAGAAAAAGTCCGCCCCGGCACCTTTGAACCGGCCTGCAATCCCATTGCTCAGGCCGAAGTTTTAAACGCACAGCAAACCGATATGAACCTGATTGTCGGCCTCTGCGTCGGCCATGATATGCTTTTTGCCAAACATTCCCAGGCCCCGGTTTCGACCCTGGTGGCGAAAGACCGCGTCACCGGCCATAACCCGGTCGCCGTGCTCTATGGTCAAAATTTTTATTACAAACGCCTGCAAAAACAGCCGGTTCTCAGGGTTGAAAAGCCCATAGCGGCAGACACATAAGAGCCAGCGACTTACGGGGATTCAGCGTTAAATTTCATCGTGGGTTTCCACGGTTTTTTTGTGGAATATTCTTGACACAGATGATCGGCTATCCCTATAGTCCGGCCCATCAACCTATGGAGACCTAACCGATGAAACTATCGACCAAAAGCCGTTATGGTGTGCGCGCCATGTTTGACATGGCCTATCATGCCGGAACTCTGCCGGTTCAGATTAAAGATATTTCGCGCCGCCAGGAAATTTCGCCCCGTTACCTGGAACAAATTTTTCAAGACTTAAAAAAAGCCGGGTTGCTCAAAAGCCGCCGGGGGCCACAGGGGGGCTACAGCCTGGCACGACCGGCCGAAGAGATCAGCGTCAAAGATATTATTTTGGCCGCCGAAGGCGAACTGCAGCTGGTCAATTGTGTCAAGGGGCTGCGCAAACCAGGGGTTGAAGAGGGGGAACCGGATTCTGAATGTGAGTTCAATAACCGCTGCGTTACCCAGCATGTCTGGGCCACCGCCAGCAAAATTCTCGGTGATTATTTTCAAAATCTTTCGTTAAAAACCCTCTGCGATCAAGCTCAGGATCTGGGGATGAAGAAAGAGCTGGATCACCGTTTCATGTACTTTATCTAAAGAGTGGCTCCCATGTCGTTACACCCGAAACTAGCCCTGCTGCACGACCAGCTTTCACACATGGAGCGGGTGGTGGTCGCGTTTTCCGGCGGGGTTGATTCCACTTTTCTGCTCAAGGTCGCTTGCGATCTTTTAGGTGCGCAAAACGTTTTGGCCCTGACGGCAACCTCCCCCACCTACCCCAGTTACGAGTTAGAACAGGCCCGCGAGCTGGCTGATGAAATCGGGGTTGAACATCTGCTGATCGAAAGCAACGAACTGGAAATTCCCGGCTTTGCCGATAATCCACCGCGGCGCTGCTACCACTGCAAGCACGAACTCTTCAGCCGCTGCCTGCAAGAGGCGCAAAAACGTGGTTTCACCAGCGTCCTGGATGGATCGAACCTCGACGACCTGGGCGACTATCGCCCCGGTCGTGACGCGGTCAGCGAATTACATATTCATTCGCCCTTGCTCGAAGCAGGCCTGACCAAGGCGGAAATCCGCTCATTGAGCCGCCAGCTCGGCCTGCGCACCTGGGACAAACAAGCCTTTGCCTGCCTGTCGTCACGCTTCCCCTACGGAACCCGTATAACCAGTGAGCGTCTGCGTCAGGTGGATCAATGCGAGACGTTTTTGCGCCAAGCCGGATTTCGCCAGTACCGGGTGCGCTATCACGAAGCGATTGCCCGCATTGAAGTGGCTCCCGAAGAAATTGACCGCCTGCTTGACCCCGCGTTACGCGCACGCCTGGTCGCCAAATTCCGGGCGAGTGGCTTTACTTTTGTCACCCTCGACTTGCAGGGCTATCGAACCGGCAGTATGAACGCGACCCTGCCCGAGAACTAAAAAACACAAACCCAAACCGGTATTTCCATACCGCCGCGGAGATGTCATGCCGAAAAACAGTACCCTTTTTGCTGTCTGCTTCGCCGCTGGTGCCCTCGGTGGACTGGCGAGCAGTCTGTTTCTCTGGATGCTCGGGAACTGGGGAATCACCGCCATGCTCAACGTCAAACTGGCCCCCGAACTGAGTGCGGCCTGGCTCTATCCGCGTCTGGTCTGGGGGGGGCTTTGGGGCCTAGTCTACTTTTTCAGTGTCGGGGTGCCGCGCGCTAGACGCCAATGGGTGCGCAAAGGGTTGTACGCCAGCCTGCTGCCCAGTGCATACATGCTATTTATGGTTTTCCCCTACGATCTGGGCAAGGGGCTCGCCGGGATGAGCCTGGGAACCTTAACCCCACTGGTGGTGGTGGCAACCAATCTGGTATGGGGCTTTTTCTGCGGGGTCTTCACCCGCCTCTTCTGGGGTCGCTAGCATTCGGAATGAAACGCTTGCTTTGTTTCCTTTTCTTCTTATTTCTCTGTTCGCCAGGTATAAGCGCGGCCCAAAGCCTTGAGGGCCAGGTCAGCTGGATCTACGATGGCGATACCCTTGAGGTTGCGGGAATTGGCAAGGTGCGCCTGCTGGGCATTGACTGTCCCGAACGCGAAGACTCCCCGCGTGACGACTACTACTTAAAACGCTACCCCATCGACCGGCAACGCCTGCGCAAAATATCGGCTGCGGCCTTAGATTATCTGATTAAAGTCGCAAAAAAACAGCAGGTTAGACTTGAGCTCGATCGCACGCCAACGGATACCTATGGCCGCACCCTGGCCTACGTTTATCTCAAAAACGGTCAAATGCTCAATCGCCTACTTCTCGATCAGGGGCTGGCGACGGTTTTCCGGCGTTTTGATTTTCGCGAAAAGCCCGATTTCATCCAGCGGGAAAAGACCGCCCGCCAGCAGCAACGCGGCATCTGGCAGAACATTGGGCATTAGTGTGGCTTTTTTGCCCAGGCACGAACAAAAATTTTGAGGATTTAACGTGGAATCGTTACAACAATTTGAGCAGCTGTTAAGTCAGAGTTTCGCCGGCATCAGCCTGGGGCGTATTTTACTCGCCGGGATGGTGCTGTTTATTGCCCTGCTGCTGCGCCATCTGGTTAGTGAAATTCTGGCGCGGAGCCTGTTCAATACCACCCGTCGCGCAGTTGGTGGGCTGGATCAAGTCGTTCTCGAACAGCTGAAACGCCCATCAGGATTTTTGGTTATGGTGGGTGGCCTGTGGCTGGCGAAAACACTCTTGCACTTGCCAATCGAGCCCGTCAACCTGGCCCATGGCGCCAACGAAATCGTGCGCATTTTGCTGATCTTCAACGCCGGCTGGTTCCTGTACAACCTGATTGCTCTGCTTGACGCCTGGCTGGGGCACTGGGCCCAAAAGACCGAATCAACCCTCGATGATCACCTGCTGCCCTTTGTGCGCAAGGGCCTGCGCACCTTTGTCGTCATCATGATGCTACTCATGGCCGCCCAAACCCTGGGATACCCCATCTCCGGCATGCTTGCGTCCCTGGGAATCGGTGGCCTGGCCGTAGCCCTGGCAGCCAAGGACAGTTTGTCAAACATCTTTGGGTCTCTGATGATTATTCTGGATCGCCCTTTTCAGATCGGCGACTGGATTAAAGCGGGCGACATGGAAGGCACGGTCGAAGATATCGGTTTTCGTTCGACGCGCATTCGCACCTTTGCCAAAACCCTGATCACCGTCCCCAACAGTGTGCTCACCAACCTGGCCATCGACAATTTCAGTCTCATGCCTAAACGCCGCATTAAAATGACTCTGGGTATTACTTACGCCAGCCCCCCGGGACAGGTGCGTGAAGCGGTTGAAAAAATCCGCACATTGCTGCGCGAGCATCCGGCCATTGATCAAGAATTTTTTCTGGTCAATTTTACCGACTTTGGGGCATCGAGCCTCGACATTATGGTCTATTGTTTCACCCGGACTACCGTCTGGAGCGAATATCTGGATGCGCGTCAAGATGTCTGTCTGAAAATCATGGATCTGCTCGAAGACTTGGGACTGGAAATCGCTTTCCCCAGCCGGACTCTTTATCTTCACGACATGGCCCCGGCCGAGGCGGACAGTTAACGGCAGATTTTTTGCACAGATACCAGTTTCTGAGCCGGAAACAACCACCGCAAACGCAAAGACCGCGATTGCGCGTTCTGGACAGGTCATCTCGCAGGCTTTCGCAGTCGACAGACCGCAGGGAGGCACCACCCCATGGAAACCCTGGCCCTTTCTGAAGGGATTCGCCACGCATTCAACCACTGTGGAACGAACGACGAACAGCTCTTCCTTACGATTGAATCCCTGGCCGACAAACAGGGGGATCGCGCCTATCACGAAGCCCTCAACTATCTCTTCGCGCGAAATTTCAGTCTTGATCAGGCCAGCCGTTACTGGCGCGAAGCCACCGCAAACTTGCGCCGCAATTCAGGACAGCTGTGTTCTTTCCGCGCTGCGCTGCTGGATTACCTGCGCAATAAAACCAATGAACTGCGCGATCCACGCATTATTGAAGCAAGTACCCTCGCAGAAATCCAACGTTCGGCGGTCTCTGACGGCCTGACCCGACTCTATAATCAGAGTTACTTCAAACAACAACTTCGCCAGGCCGTCGCGCTCGCCAATCGGCAGTCAGGTCAGTCTTTTAGCGTCATTTTATTTGATCTGGATCATTTCAAACAATTCAACGACCGCTGCGGACATTTACAGGGCGATAACGCCCTGCGCCTGCTGAGCGAAATTCTCCAAAATCATACCGATGACCTGGATTTACCCGCACGTTACGGTGGCGAAGAGTTCGCGGTTTTATTGCCCGACACAAATCTGGAAGAGGCGATTCAACGCGCGGAAGCTATTCGGCGGGCGGTGGAGCAGCAGGCTTTTGCCGGGCAGGAAAAACTCGATACCACCAACCTCACCATCAGTGGCGGCGTCGCCTGCTACCCGCAGGATGGCACAACCGCCAATGCCCTGATTGAAGCAGCCGACCACATGCTTTACGCAGCCAAGGTCGCACGCAATATGGTGCAGCCGCGCCTCGATAACACCCGCTGTGCCAGCCGTCACCACTATCGCAACATTGTTGAGCTGCGCCTCGCCGGCCAACCCCGTTTCGCCTCGGCTCTGTCGGCCGATATCAGCCACCGAGGCCTCTCCCTCAAGAGTGACCGCAGCCCCGAGATCGGTTCAGTGGTTGAGCTACGCTTCCGCTATCCCTTCTGGCCACGCAATCTTGAAACCTTCGGCTACGTGCGCCATATCAGTGGCACCCCAGCTGCGGGTTCATTCAAAATCGGCATCGAATTCGACCAGCCCCAAAACAGCTTCTGCGCCATGTTATTGCCCGACACCAACAGTGAACCGGCCTGAAAAGGCACAAGATCCCTTTAACAACCCCCTGAATTCTGCTGCATAATCCCCCCTCTCGTCTAAAAGCCAACCTCGACATTCAGGATCGTTTGAGCGTGGTTAATCTTCAGGGCCAGCGTTTCACCCCGGTGCATGTTCATCAGCGGATAGAGCAGATCAAAGCGCTCGCGCACCGGCAGCTCATTGACCTGCAACAAAATATCGTCTTTGACGATGCCGGTTTTTTCGGCGGCGGATCCGGGCATAACCATGGTAACGCGCAAGCCCTGCGGCGTCTCTTCCAGGCCGACGCCAAGTTTGACGCCGGAAGATTCTTCTTCGTAGCGAGTCAGCTTCAAGTAATCGTAAGGACGCATGGGAAAGGCGGGAACCGCGACATCCATGGTTTGAACCTCGCGCCCTTCGGGTATTTCTATTTCGCGGGAACCAACCAGCAGGTAAGAGACCGGCAGGCGCCGATGCAGGCGCCGGGGGATACCGAAGCCGTAACGCACGTGATTGCCCCCGGCAGCGACGACAAGCTGACGTTCTTGCCCTGCCGGGCTGCGCAGGTAAGCGGCGAGATTTTCGGCCATGGTCTCATCCCACAAGGTTTGTACGCGTAGAAAACCTTCCGTGCGCGCCTTGCCCATCTGGTGGCCAGTGTAGATGCCGGCCGTCATGGCGCGTTGATAGGGATCGGAAAAGTCGAATTCCGGCAATAACGCCTGGTCTTCAGGGGATAATTCGTCGAGGGGAGTGCGCCCGACTTTGCGCACCAGACTTTTAGGGGCATTGAGGGCCAGAATCGGAATAGTGTTCTGGCGACAGAAATCCAGCAGCGGACGGTAAAGAGCAAAATTCATCTGCCAGTTATCGAACCAACCCACCTGGCGCAGAAAATCGACTTCCGTCAGTTCTCCGGCGCTCCATTGATCGAGAACCGGTTGTTGCTCGGGGGTGAACATCTCCATCCCCAAAGTGACCTGCTGGGGGTTACGACGCCATAAACCCTCCAGAACCTCCAGCTGCAACGCATGGGCGGCGGGATTATCGTGGGTTTCACCGACGAAGACCACGCGCGTGTTGCCCATGGCTGCGAGCATCTGCTCAAGGCTGAGGCGATGTCCGCTGGCGAGGTGGAACAGATCACCCACCTGGGGATTTTCGAGGGGATAGGGTAACTCCGGATCGCCCATGAGCTTCGAACCGGTCGGGGCGCAGGCGCTCAAACTAAAAACACCGAGCAGCAGGAACAGGGTGGGTCGAAAAAAGTGTTTCATGGTTCTTCCTTATCGGTAGAATTTGATGATGTTGCCAATTAGAACATAAGTAAGGTTCTCGGCTCAAGGCGCAAGGGGAAAGGGCTTTGCTGCGGGCTGGTCAAATTTTGTGATTGACACCGGGCTTGAAATCGCTAGACTTCGGCCCTGTTTTCTACTTGGTTTTTCAGCGGTTTGCGGGTAAATTCCCCTGAAGGTGACAAGCGGATCTTCGACAGCTACCCCCTGGGAGAAAAATATGAGCAAGGTTCTGATTATTGGCGCAGGTGGCGTTGGTCGGGTGGTGGTGCACAAATGTGCCCAGGCCAACGAAATTTTTACCGAAATCATTCTCGCCTCACGCACACAGTCGAAATGCGACGCGATTGCCGCCGAAATAAAAAGCTGTACAGTGCGCACGGCCAGGGTCGATGCCGACAATGTCGCGGAATTGACCGCGCTTTTGCGCCAGGAAAAGCCGCAACTGGTGATCAATGTCGCCCTGCCTTATCAGGATCTGACCATCATGGATGCCTGTCTGGCCGCCGGGGTTGATTATCTCGATACCGCCAACTATGAACCGCTGGAAACGGCGAAATTTGAATACAGCTGGCAGTGGGCCTACCATGAGCGCTTTCGTGAACAGGGCCTGATGGCTTTGCTCGGCAGTGGCTTTGATCCGGGCGTAACCAATGTTTATACGGCGCTGGCGGCCAAAAAATATCTGGATGTGGTTGAAGAAATCGACATTATTGATGCCAATGCCGGCAGCCACGGTCACCCCTTTGCGACCAACTTCAATCCTGAAATCAATATTCGCGAAGTGACAGCGACCTGCCGTCACTGGGAAAATGGCCAGTGGGTGGAAACTGCGCCTTTGTCGACCAGGCGCAGCTTCGATTTTCCGGCAGGTATCGGGCCGATGAATATTTATCGCCTCTATCATGAAGAGATGGAGTCCATCGTCAAACATATCCCGACGATTAAAAAGGCCCAGTTCTGGATGACCTTTTCGGATAATTATCTCAAGCACCTTGAGGTACTGCAAAATGTCGGTATGACGCGGATCGACGAGATTGAGTATCAGGGCCGAAAAATCGTGCCCTTGCAGTTTCTCAAAGCGGTGCTGCCCGATCCCGGCAGCCTTGGCCCCTTGACCACAGGTAAAACCTGTATTGGCGTGCTGGCGCGAGGTTTAAAAAATGGGCAGCCGAAGCAGGTGTATATCTACAATATCTGCGATCATGAGGCCTGTTACGCCGAAACCAATTCTCAGGCGATCAGCTTTACCACCGGCGTGCCGGCGGTGGTCGGGGGCATAATGATGCTCAGCGGAAAATGGCGTGGGGCCGGGGTTTTTAATATGGAAGAGTTTGATCCCGAGCTTTTTCTTGAAGTTCTCGACCCCATGGGTTTGCCGACGCAGGTGGTCGAAGGTCAATGGCCGACGCTTTGATCCTTTAGTCCCTAACCCTTCAGCATCCAGAGCCTGAGGCCGCCATGGAACGGGTATCTGTCGCCCGGATGGCGACAGCTAAGCGCCAGGGATGGCTTCATGCGGCCCGTGGAATGGGGGTCTCGGGCTCTGCCTCAACGGAGCTGAAGAGATACATTGGTCTTAGCATTTGTGTGACAGGATGACAGCGCATTGACCACTATCGACATTGAAACCATTGCCAGACTCGCGCCCTCCCCCGCCTATGTTGTCGATCTGGGGCGCTTGCGGCATAACCTGGCGATTCTGGATCAGGTGCAGCAGCGCAGCGGTGCGAAAATTTTACTGGCTCTCAAAGCCTATGCCCTCTGGCCGACCTTTCCCCTGATTCGCCAAACCTTGCAGGGCGTTTGTGCCAGCAGCCCCTGGGAAGCGCGTTTGGGGCGTGAAGAATTTGGTGGCGAAGTCCACAGTTTTTCGGCGGCCTTTAAAGCGGCGGATATCCCTGAGCTCTTGAGCCTTTCCAATCATCTGGTCTTTAACTCTTTTTCTCAGCTTGAACGCTTCCGGCCCCAGTGGGAAAAAGCGCGCGGGCGAGTATCGGTGGGTCTGCGTGTGAACCCGCAGCACTCTGAAGGGGCGGTGCCCCTTTACGATCCCTGCGCGCCGCACTCACGGCTCGGCATTCCGCGGGCGGCGTTTGAAGGCCAGTCGCTTGAGGGCGTCGAGGGCTTGCATTTTCATACCCTGTGTGAACAGCTGTTTGAACCTTTGGCGCGTACGGCCGCTGCTTTTGAAGAACAATTTGGCGAGTTTCTGCCGCAGATGCGCTGGCTGAATCTGGGCGGTGGGCACCATATTACCAGCCAGGGTTATAATCTGGATGGGCTGGTCGAACTCCTTCGCTATTTCAAGCAGAAATACGCGCTGGACGTTTATCTGGAGCCGGGCGAGGCCGTCGCCATCGGCACCGGCGTGCTGGTTGCCGAAGTGCTCGACCTGGTGCATAACCAGATAGATATTGCCATTCTCGACGTGTCGGCCACCTGCCACATGCCCGACGTGCTGGAAATGCCCTATCGCCCGCAGATTACCGGCGGTGCCGCTGCTGGCGAAAAGGCCTGCACCTATCGTCTGGCCGGGGCCTCCTGTCTGGCCGGGGATGTGATCGGTGACTGGTCGTTTGACCAACCCCTGCAGCCTGGCGACCGCCTGGTCTTCGAAGACATGGCTCACTACACCATGGTCAAAACCACCACCTTTAATGGTATTCAACACCCGCATCTCTGTACTTATGAGCCGCAAACCGCAGACCTGAAAGTGGTGCGCAGCTTTTCCTTTGCCGATTTCAGAAGCCGCCTCGGTTAAAACGCCGAGGGGCTCAACCCATGCAGAACCGGATACCTTGAAGATCCGCGCCATAGAAAGGTTTTTTTGCCGATGAAACGCTGGAGCGTAAGTGATTCTGAACGCATTTACAATATGCCCAACTGGGGCAGCGATCTCTTTTCCATCAACAAAAAAGGTCACGTTTGTGTTCATCCGACCCCGACCTCGAAGTATGCGATCGATCTGCGTGCCCTGGTCGATGATCTGGTCAAGCGCAAAATTAAACCGCCGATCCTGATTCGTTTCATGGATATCCTGCAAGGGCGAATTGCCGCAATCAACCGCGCTTTCAATAATGCCATCGCAGAAAATGACTACCCGGCCGGTTATCAGACCTTTTACCCCATCAAGGTGAATCAGCAGCGTCAGGTGGTTGAGGCCATCGCCAATTTCGGCAAGAAGCACACTATCGGTCTGGAAGTCGGCTCCAAGCCGGAACTGGTGGCGGCTATTTCCTTTGCTGCCGGCAACAAGCTACCGATTCTGTGCAACGGCTACAAAGACAACGAATTTATTGAAATGGTGCTCTACGCCACCCGCGTCGGTTTCGATATTACGATTGTAGTCGAAAAGCTTTTCGAGCTGGAGAAGATCATTGCCCTCTCCCAGAGTACCGGAATTGTTCCCAAACTGGGTATTCGCGTTAAGCTTTCTTCCAAGGGCACGGGCAAGTGGGCGACTTCGGGGGGCGAGGATGCCAAGTTCGGGTTGAAAATTTCCGAACTGCTTGCCGCCGTTGAAATTTTACGCACCAACGCACTGCTGCAAACCGTCAAACTGCTGCATTTTCATATCGGCAGTCAGATTACTAAAATTGATAAAATTAAAAATGCCCTGATCGAAGGCAGTCGCATTTACGCCGAAATGCGCAAAATGGGGGTTGATCTGGAATATATGGATATCGGCGGTGGCTTGGGGGTCGATTATGACGGTTCAAAATCGAGTTATTTCTCCAGTGTGAATTACACGGTTGAAGAATACGCCAACGATGTCATTTATCAGGTCAAGAATATTTGCGAAGAAGCCGGAGTACCCTGCCCGAATATTATTTCGGAATCGGGACGCGCGACGGTTGCCCACTATTCCGTACTGATTACCAATATTCTCAATACCGACACCCAGAGCACTCAGCCCGATTTTGAAAAAATTCTTAACGAAACCGAAAAGCTCTCCCCAACAGTGCGCAAGCTGGTCGATATTTACCAGAGTCTTGATCGCCATTCCTTACGCGAAGATTTTCACGACACCCTGCAACTGATTCAGGAGGCGACCAGTCTGTTTAATCTGGGCTACCTGAACCTTAACGATCGGGCCCTGGCCGAATGGTTGTGCAATAAAATATTTTTCAAGATCAACGGCATTGTTGAACGGCTTAAGCCGGTTCCGGACGAACTGCAAAGTTTTCAGCTGTCTTTGCGTCAAACCTATTTTGCCAATTTTTCCCTGTTTCAGTCGGTTCCCGATTCTTGGGCGATTGACCAGCTTTTTCCCATAGTGCCCTTGCAGCGACTGAACCAGAAGCCCGACGTCATGGCCTCAATTGCCGATATTACCTGCGATTCCGATGGCGAAATCACCAGTTTTGTTGGTGAAAACGGGCGCAGCAAATTTCTGCCGATTCACCAGATTGACCGTGATGAAGATTACTACATTGGTTTCTTTCTGATTGGGGCCTATCAGGAAATTCTCGGGGATATGCACAACCTTTTCGGCGATACCAATGCCGTGCACGTTTCTTTCAACCGCAAAACCAACTACAAGATCGATACGGTCATCAACGGTGACGCCACCTGGGAAAGCTTAAAATATGTGCAGTACAAAGGGCCCGAGATCCTCAAGCAGGTGCGTGATGCCCTGGAAAAAAACGTCGCTTTACGCAAGGTTTCGTTTGAGGAAACCAGCCACTTTCTCGAAATGCTCGATCGCGCGCTGGTGTCTTATACCTATTTGGGGGAGTAGGTTGATCGTGA
>JAACTI010000319.1 GCA_009993495.1 Deltaproteobacteria bacterium
GTCATGCTTGTCGACCGACATACAAACGACCTCGCTGCCGACCGCCTGCCACATTTCGGTCACCCGCTGTAATGCAGCGGCCGAAGTGGTGGCCGTGGGGGTCAGAATACAGCGTTTGCCGCGATAGAGGTCGGCAAAGGCCGCTTCCGCACCACTTTTTTCTGTCCCCGCAATGGGGTGACCGGGGACAAAATCAACGCCGGCAGGCACCAGGGGTTGAATCTGACGCACGACCTCAGCCTTGACGCTACCACCATCGGTTAAAATCGTGCCCGGCTTGAGTACCGGGGCAATCTCCGCCACCACCTGAGCCAGGGTTTGCACCGGCGTCGCCAGAAAGATCAAATCGGCACCGACTGCCGCTAAACGCGGGTCACGCTCGTAACGATCAATGATGCCTCGTTCGAGGGCCTTTTCCAGATTCGGCTTGCCCCGGCCGCACCCCACCACTTCGCCGACACAGCCGGCCTCTTTCAGGGCCAGAGCCAGGGACCCCCCGATCAGACCGACCCCCATAATCGCCAAGCGTGGAATAGCGGCACTCACTCCTTTTCCCCCTGAACCGCGAAGGGGTAGGAACCGAGCACCTTGAGAAAGTGGCAGTGTTCGCGTAATTCTTCAATCGCGGCGCTGATTTTGCTGTCCTCGACATGCCCGACAAGGTCGAGAAAGAAGATATATTCCCAGGCCTTCTGCTTCATGGGCCGACTCTCAATTTTCACCAGGTTGATATCGCGCTGGCTAAAGGGTTCCAGCATCCGATAGAGAATCCCCGGCTCATCGCGCACACTGAAGAGAATTGAGGTTTTATCCCGGCCACTGGCTTCGGGAGTATTCCGGCCAATCACCAGAAAACGGGTAAAGTTATTGGAATTATCCTCAATTTTCGCCTTGGCTACCTGCAAACCATACTGGCGCGCCGCCGCATGACTGGCAATAGCGGCCACACTCTCGTCTTCCGCCGCCAACTGGGCGGCGGCGGCGGTACTGGAAACATCCATTTGCGGCGTATCGGGCAAATTTTCATCCAGCCAGTGACGACATTGGGCCAGCGCCTGGGGATGCGAAACGACCTTCTGCACCTGGTCGAGTTTGCCCGTCTGCGAGAGGAGATCGTGGGAAATTTCCAGCAAAATTTCGGCAATAACTTTTAAATCCGAACCAATAAACATGTCCAGCGTATGGTTGACCACGCCTTCCGTCGAGTTTTCCACCGGCACCACTCCGTAATGCGCGCGCCCCCGCTCAACCTCTTCAAAGACCGACGGAATACTTTTTTGCGCCACCAGCTGCGCGGAAAGGCCAAACTGCTCCATCGCCGCCACATGGGTAAAGGTCGATTGCGGGCCGAGAAAGGCAACCTTCATGGGTAATTCCAGCGACAGGGAAGCGCTGATAATTTCCCGAAACACCCGGCAGAGGGATTCATTGGGAAAGGGGCCGCCATTGCGCGCCTGCAAGCGCTCAAAAATAGCGCGCTCGCGACTAGGCACATAAAACTCCCGGCTTTCACCCGCCTTGGCCTTGCCAACGTCGAGCACCACGGTAGCGCGCGCGTTGAGCAGATCAAGAATCTGATCGTCTATACCGTCAATCCGTTCGCGCAGCTCTTGTAAATTAAGCCCCTGGGTCATTTATACCTCCAGCAATCCCGGTTGAAATGGCCAATCCGTGGGTCGGAAATGTAGCTCATTGTCAGGCGGATTGCAAATTGAAGTCGGCGCTGGTTGGGATCTAAAACAATCCATCGAGCTAAGGGTGCGGTCGGGATAATAACAGCGCCGGAGCAAGCAGGGCAGGTTCTCGTCACTAAACAGGCCGATGTGGTTCTTCTGGCGCGTGAACTCCTGCGCGATCCGCACTGGCCACTGCGGGCGGCAGCAATTCTAAAGGCTGAATTTCCTTGGCCGGTTCAATATGAGCGTGCGCAAAGCTAGGCTGGCAGCAGTCACATGATCTTTATCTATACAAGTTCTTTCATCTTTTGCAGTATTTTTACCATGGCTAAAAACAAAAGTTCCCTCGTAACTCTTCAGCTCTTTCTTGTTCGAGAAACCTTACAGTCAAAAAAGCTTGCTCGCGCAAAAGCCGCAAAGAAGGGCAAAACCCTTTTAGAGTAAAGAGGCACAAAGAACCGATTAAGCGGGAGAAAAATAAAAGTTATGGTCTGAATTCACGCCATACGACCTTGGGGTTTTCTCTGCGGCTTTGCGGCTCTGCGCGAGGCGCCCTTGACTTTTAACGGTCATTTTTACTCCAAGGTTCCTGAACAGTTACGTTCCCTATTGAGTAGCTGAAATCATTTTTGCAACGGTAGAGATAACCGGCTGTGACGGATCGGAACAATTCGTAGAAACCTTTTCGAGAATCGCCCCTGTCTCACCAGTCCGGTTGATCAGATTGATTTGATAAAATTGCCCAGGCGTAACAACGAACACCGGTTTCGGGGACAGATTCGTGACGCGATCCAAAAAATTCTGTCGATCGATATCGTCTTTGAAAATATCTCGGCGCTTAATTCCGCGAATGATGACGTGTTGGAGAAGGCCTGGAATGTCAATTCTGGCTAAGCGTGGCATGGATGGAAAGACAGTTCGAGAAAATGGATCAATCGAAAAATAACAAGCAGCGTTTGATCCAAAACGCCTGCAAATTCAACGATTAAACAACGTTACTGTGGCCCCGGTTGAAGTCCTCGACGAAGCCGACCTGCAAGCCGCCATTGCCCTTTTAAGCGCCGTTGTGCCGCGCATAAAAGCCGACCTGAGTTTTGTG
>JAACTI010000320.1 GCA_009993495.1 Deltaproteobacteria bacterium
AATTTTGCGCACATTCTGCAAGGTTTCCATCAGTTCAGTCAGGTTGTGACCGTCGAGGGGGCCAAAATAATCGAAGCCAAAGGCCTCAAACAGCATGCCGGGAGTAATAAACCCCTTGAGGGATTCTTCGGCGCGACGGGCAAGGCTGACCAGGTCTTTGCCAAAACCGGGCACAAGATTGAGGAAATTTTCCGTTTCTTTTTTAAACCGCACAAAGAGTTCGCTGGACATTTTGCGGCTTAAAAAAGAGGAGAGCGCCCCGACATTGGGCGAAATCGACATTTCATTGTCATTAAGAATGACGATGAGGTTTTTCTTGAGATGCCCGGCGTGATTCAGGGCTTCAAAGGCCATACCGGCCGTCAGTGACCCATCACCGATCACGGCAATAACGCGCTCAGTGCCACCTTGAATGTCGATGCCGGCACTCATGCCGAGAGCCGCCGAGATCGAAGTACTTGAATGCCCGACATCAAAAGCGTCGTGTTCACTCTCCTGGCGTTTGGGAAAACCGCTGATACCATCAAGCTGACGCAAAGTATGGAAGCTATCACGGCGCCCGGTGAGCAACTTGTGACCGTAGGCCTGGTGGCCGACATCCCAGATAATGCGATCTTGGGGCGAGTTGAAGACTTTGTGAATCGCCAGCGTCAGCTCAACCACCCCCAGGGAGCTGCCAAGATGCCCGCCATTTTGAGCCACGGTGGCAATAATTTTTGCGCGCAGTTCGCGGGCCAGCTGCTGCAACTGCTCCAGGTTCATGCCTTTTACGTCGGCGGGAGAATGTAACGATGTCAATAGGTCAGTCATATCCGCCTCAATCAAAAAGAACGATCCACAATGTAGCGCGCAATATCGCGCAGGGGTTGGGCTTCGTCACCAAAAGAGTCGAGTGCGGCCAGGGCCATATCACGCAATTCGCGCGCTCGATCCCGCGCACCATCCAGGCCCAACAGAGCCGGATAGGTGGCCTTGCCGCGCGCCTGATCACTGCCGACATCCTTGCCCAGCAGCGCCTGATCGGCAACGATATCCAGAATATCATCGGCAACCTGAAAAGCCAGCCCGGCGGCTTCGCCATAACGGCGCAAGGCATGTCGCTGTTCAGGGGTTGCCTGACCAATGATCGCACCGCTTTCGATCGCCGCCAGAATCAAGGCCCCGGTTTTGTGGGTATGAATATATTCAAGGGTCGGCAAGTCAACCACCTGGCCCTCGGACTCCATATCCACCACCTGACCACCAACCATGCCCAGGCTGCCCGCCGCACGGGCAAGCAGATGAATAACTTCAAGACGCGCCGCAACAGGGAGATCGATAAAAACCAGGGGGCTGGAAAGCAGAATAAAGGCCTCGGTCAACAAGCCATCACCGGCCAGAATTGCCAGAGCTTCTCCATAAACCTTATGATTGGTGGGCCGGCCACGGCGCAGATCGTCGTCATCCATGGCGGGCAGGTCGTCATGAATCAGGGAGTAGCCGTGAATCATCTCCAAAGCCGCCGCCGCGGGCATCACCTCTTGGGTTTTGCCCCCTACCGCCTCACAGGCCGCCGCCATCAACACCGGACGGATTCTTTTGCCACCGGCGAAAACCGAATAGCGCATGGCATCATGCAGTTTGCGCGGCAAGGTTGTGGCTTGAGGTAAAAAAGTGTCGAGAGCGGCTTCTACCAGGGCGATACGCTGGCGCAGATAATCCTGCAGACGTGCCGCCGACTCAGGCATTGAAAGACTCACGTTCGAAACCGCCGTCGGCTTTTTTGAGCAGTGTTTCAACCTGTAATTCTACGCGATCAAGAGCCTTGCGGCATTCACTGGCCGATTTGACTCCCTGTTCAAAGGTTTTCAGTGCGTCTTCCAGGGAGAGATCCCCCTGTTCAAGGCGGGCTACTGCCTGTTCAAGGGCGGATAAGGCCGTTTCGAATCCGGCTTTTTTGGCCATAGGAGATACTCCGTTACGTTTACACAAGATTTGATTATCACTAGCCAAGGGAAGAAAGGTCAAGGCAGAAGTCTATTTTTTTTGTTCTGCGGTGCGCGTAACTCTGGCCTCAAGGCTTCCCTGCTGCAACTGGAGCATGAGCAGATCGCCCACGGAGACCTGCGCCGCATCAGTTACCGGCGTACCAGTCGGCAGGCGTCGGGCCAGGGCATAACCCCGGCCCAGAACCCGCAGGGGGGAAAGAACGTCCAGCTGTTCGGCCAGGCGCTCAACCGACTTCAACTGGCGCTCTTGCTGCCACAACATGGCCCGCAACAACCGCTGGTGCAGGTCGGTCAGGTGCTGTCGTCGTAAACGCCAGGTTTCCAGAGGTGAAATCAGGCGACGCTGTAAATGATCGTAACGGGTACGCAAAAGCTCAAGCTGGCGCTGCATCTGGCGGGCAAGGCGCAGGGATAACTGATCGCAATGTTGTTCCAGATCCTGCCGGTTCTTGACCACCAGTTCGGCGGCAGCCGTCGGCGTCGGCGCACGCAGGTCGGCGACCAGATCGGCGATACTGAAATCAATTTCATGACCAACGGCCGCGACCACCGGAATGCGCGAAGCGTAAATCGCCCGTGCGACCAGCTCTTCATTGAAGGCCTGCAAATCTTCAGCAGAGCCACCGCCACGCCCGACAATGAGCACATCGGCACTCCCTTCGCGATTCACATCGGCAATCGCCGCAGCGATTTCAGCGGCGGCACCCTCGCCCTGCACCCGCACCCCGCGCAACAGCACTCGCACCCCAACTGCCCGCCGTTGCAGCACAGTGACAATATCGTGAATCGCGGCACCGGTCGCCGAAGTGACCACGCCAATGATCTGGGGATATGCCGGCAAAGGCCGTTTATGCGCGGCGTCAAACAACCCTTCCGTCGCCAGCTTCTGCTTCAGCTGTTCCATCGCTAGCTGCAAGCCGCCAACCCCGGAAGGTTGCAGACTCTCAACCACCAACTGCAATTCGCCCCTTTGGGTATAAACCGAAGCCCGCCCGCGACAGATGACCTGCAGGCCCGTTTGTGGTTCAAAACGCAGCAAGCGTAACTGCGGGCGAAACATGGCGCATTTCAACTGTCCGCGTGCATCTTTCAGGGTAAAATACGCATGGCCGGAGGCCGGACGCGAAAAATTGGAAATTTCTCCTTCCACCAGCACATCAACAAAATTTTCTTCGAGCAGATCCCGCAACAGCTCAACCAGCCCGGAAACCGAAATAACCTTCATGGCGATAAAGTTCCTTTATTGCAGAGTTGCGTTTTACGTCGTCTGAAAGCTTGGCGATAGCGCGGCTTGCTGTGGCCAAGCCGGTCTTCCCCTGAAACTCAATACACCTTCACCAGCTGCGAAGCCTTGACAAAACGCACTTTCTGCGCCTGCAACCAGGATTGATTCTGCTCCAGGGCGGCAAAGGTTTC
>JAACTI010000321.1 GCA_009993495.1 Deltaproteobacteria bacterium
AGAAGAACTCAAGAAAATCATGGACATACCGGTGTTTCATGACGATCAGCACGGCACTGCGATCATTGCCGCAGCCGGTATGAAAAACGCGCTGGAGTTGGTGGGCAAGTCATTTGATTCTGCCAAAATGGTCGTCAACGGTGCCGGTGCCGCCGGGATTGCCTGTGCCAACCTGGCCCTGACCCTGGGAATTAAACTCGAAAACCTGATTTTGTGCGACACCAAAGGCGTGATTTACAAGGGCCGCACCGAGGGTATGAATAACTACAAAGCCCGCCTGGCCAACGAGACCTCGGCTCGAACCCTGAGCGAAGCGATTGTGGGGGCCGACATTTTCTTCGGTGTTTCCGCCAAGGGGGCCTTGACGCAAGCGATGGTGACATCTATGGCCAAAGATCCCATCATCTTCGCCATGGCTAACCCTGACCCCGAAATCACCCCACCTGAGGCCAAAGCCGTGCGTCCTGACGCGATTGTCGGCACCGGACGCAGCGATTATCCCAACCAGGTCAACAACGTGCTCTGCTTTCCATTTTTGTTTCGCGGCGCCCTCGACGTGCGCGCCCGGGCGATCAACGAAGAGATGAAAGCGGCGGCGGTCAAGGCGTTGGCCGATCTGGCTAAACTTGACGTGCCCGATTCGGTGCGTCGCGCCTACGGTGGCGAAGAATGTGTGTTTGGTCGCGAGTATATTATTCCCAAACCCTTCGATCCACGGGTGCTGCTGCACGTTGCCCCGGCGGTGGCCCAGGCGGCGATGGACTCGGGCGTGGCGCGCAAGCCGATTACCGACATGGCTAAGTATGTTGAGCATCTCGAAGCATTGCAAGGCCGATCCAAAGAGGTCATGCGCAGCCTGATTAACAAGGCTAAGTCCAATCCCAAACGCGTGGTTTTCCCCGAGGGCGACGAAGAAAAAATTCTGCGCGCCGCTCAAACCCTTTTTGAAGAAGGCATCGCCAAACCCATTCTGGTGGGTGACGCCGACGAGATTGCCGCAAAATGTGTAGATTTAGGCATTGAACTCAGCCGTGAAATTGACATCGTTAATCCCAAAACCTTTGAGCGGCGTGGCGAGTATATCGACGAAATGTTTGCCATGCGCCAGCGCAAAGGGGTGACCCGCGCTGAAGGGAAGCGCATGATGAAAAATGACCGTAATTATTTCGGTGCCATGATGGTTCACCTGGGTGACGCTGACGCCCTGCTGTCGGGTATCGATCATCACTATCCGGAAACCATTCGTCCGGCCCTGGAAGTTATCGGCAAACAGGATGGCCTTTCCAAGGTGCACGGCGCCTACATGATGGTTTCCAAAAAGCATATCTCCTTCTTCGCCGACACCACCGTTACCATCGAACCCACGGCTGAGGAACTTGCCGAAACCGCTATTCTGACCGCTGAAGTGGCCCGTGGTTTCGATATTGAGCCGCGGGTTGCCATGCTATCGTTTTCTAATTTTGGTTCATCGAATCACCCTCTGGTCAGTAAAGTGCAAAAGGCAACCGCACTGGTAAAGCAGATGGCACCCGAACTGATGATCGATGGCGAACTTCAGGCCAATGTTGCCCTTGATCCGGATCTGGTCGAAAAACAATATCCCTTTTCAAATCTCAAGGGGAATGCCAATGTTTTCATCTTCCCTGATTTGCAATCGGGCAATATCAGTTACAAACTGCTGAACAAACTGAGTGACACCGAAGCCGTCGGTCCGATTCTGATGGGCATGAAAAAGCCGATTCACGTTTTGCAGCGTGGCGATGATGTCGCCGACATTATCAACATGGCGGCAGTCGCGGTGGTTGACGCTCAGAAACTTTCGTAATTTCGACAAAAATTGCAATCAGCAACGCCCCGGGACGCAGCAGCGGCTGATCTTCCGGGGCGTTTTGCGTGAAACTACTTCCCTTTTTCAACTCTTTTTTGCTAGTATCGCGCGCGAATTCCCTGCCGGACACTCACATAAAAACCTGGCAGTTTTACCACCGCAACGAGGAGTGGTCATGAAATACTGTTCAACCCGTGGGCAGGTTCACGATATTGCCTTTTCAGAAGCCGTGATGATGGGCCTCGCCGATGATGGCGGCCTGCTGCTGCCGGAGTATCTTCCGAAGCTGAAGGCGGAAGAACTCCGCGCCCTGAGCAAATTAGCTTATCCTCAGCTGGCGTACCAGATCCTCGCCCGTTATATCGGCGACATTCCCGCCGCCGAACTTGAGGAATTGGTCGAACGCTCTTATGCCGGCTTTGAACATCCCGAAGTAACCCCGGTGGTTGCGAAAGATGGGTTGTATATTCTCGAACTCTTTCATGGCCCAACCTTGGCCTTTAAAGATGTTGCGCTGCAATTTCTGGGGAATCTTTTTGCCTACCTGCTTAAAAAGAACCATGCCCACATGAATATCATCGGGGCGACCAGCGGCGACACCGGCAGCGCCGCTATCTATGGTGTTCGCGGGAAAGAAGGCATCAATATTTTTATTTTGCATCCCAAGGGCAAAGTCTCGCCGATTCAGGAATTGCAAATGACGACCGTGACCGATGCCAATGTGTTTAACATTGCGGTCGAAGGGACTTTCGATGATGCCCAGGCGATGGTCAAGGATATCTTCGGTGATCTCGATTTCAAGCAAAAGTATGCTCTTGGAGCCGTCAATTCCATCAATTGGGCACGGGTCTTGGCTCAGGTGGTTTATTACTTCTATGCCTGTTTCAAGGTGCAGCAGGCAAGTGGCGCTCA
>JAACTI010000113.1 GCA_009993495.1 Deltaproteobacteria bacterium
ATTTCGTTCTGAATTCTTCCATTTTTCCATATCTTATACAATTAACTAATTCGTTCATAAATTTTTCTGAACTATAATAAGATACTTTAAATTTTTTATTATTTTTTATTATTTCATTTCCAATTGCATGTATTAGATGTGTTTTACCTAAACCAACCCCACCATAGATAAATAGTGGGTTATATGTTGTTGCTGGATTATTTGCCACAGCTAGTGATGCTGCGTGAGCAAATTGATTTGATGGGCCGCATACAAAATTATTAAAAAGATATTTGTTATTTATATTTGTAAAAGTATTTACACTTATTTCTATTGGTTTTTTAGATTTAATTTCGTTATTATTTTTATTTTTTTTGGTAATTTCTTTTTTAAATTCTTCAATATTTATGACAAGATATTTTTTTTCCCCATATTTAGTTTCGTATATTCTTTCAATTCTTTCTTTGTAATTTTCTCTAATCCAATCTGAAAAAAATTTATTATTTACCGCTATATTGATATTTGTGCTGTCTATATTTTTAAATTTGATGGGTTTTAGCCAGGTAGAAAAATTTTGTTGGCTCGTTTCTTTTTCCAATATTTCCAAAATTTTAGACCATTTATTACTTTGCATTTTTAAACCTTTATTCTCTTTAATAATCTTTTATTTTAGCAATTATATTGTGTGAGTGCAATTTTTATTTATTTGTAAAAAAACTTGACTTTTTAGAAAAATTGAACATAATTCGAAATTTCGCTTTGTTAAAATTACGTACACAAAAGAGGTCATTTTATGTCTAAAAGAACTTATCAACCCAGTAGAATTAAAAGAAAACGTACCCATGGTTTTCGCAAAAGAATGCAAACAAAAAATGGTAAAAATCTTATAAATCGCCGTCGTTCTCGCGGGCGCAAACTTTTAAGTGTAACAACCCCACAAAAATGATTTTTTAAAATTTCTTAAATTTATATACTTAACACTATAAACTCTCAACTTTAATGTGGGCAAAAATGGAGTGAAAAATTGTTTTCCTTCGCGCTATAGATTATTGAAGCGTTCAGATTTTTTACATGTTGCAAATATGGGGTGTAAAATTGTTACACCTCATTTTATTATTTGCTATATGGAAAATGTCCATTCTCATGCGCGATTAGGTGTGACTGTTAGTAAAAAAATAGGTAATGCTGTATTGAGAAATAAATTAAAAAGGTATTTACGCGAATTTTTCCGCAACAATAAAAATATTTTCAAAAACAATTATGATTTTTCTATAATTGCTAGAAATAAAATTTCCAACATAAATCACGAAAAATTAAACCTTCTTTTGACTAATACGATTAAAAATGAATTTAATGAACATTTTTAGATTTTTAAGCGTATTACTCATCGATATCTATATATATTGTATTTCTCCTCTTTTCCCGCCTAGGTGCCGTTTTTATCCCTCATGTTCAAGTTATGCACGTGAATCTTTTTTGAAACACGGTTTTTTGCGTGGTTGTCTTTTGTCTACCAAGAGAATTTGTAGGTGTCATCCTTATAATTCAGGTGGTTATGATCCCGTGCCACCCTTTATAAACAGGTTATAAAATGGAAAATCGGCGTACAATTATCGCAATCGTTTTAATTGCAGTTATATGGTTTATATTTAATAATTTTATCACTCAAAAAGTTAATAATAAAACCGAAATTGTAAATACTCCCGCTAATATCTCTGAAGAAAAACAATTTAATAACAAAATCAAAGAAAAAACTACTACCGATTTACCCCAGTCTTATTTACTAGTTAAACCTCTCCCTGCACAAGAAGTCTATTCTTTCTCATCACCTTTGTATAAAGTTTCTTTTTCTTCTTCTGGTGCCGGTATTATTGAATATGAGGTCAATAACTACAAAGATAAAAATACCCAAGACTCAGAAAATGTTAAAATTATCAGTCTAAATGATCACGTAGGTACTTTTCTCTTTTATGGATCTGAGCACCATGGTTTTACAAGTAACGTTTATTATAATTTAATTTCAGATGTAACTAATAATTACATCGATAAAGTGACAAATATTGTTTTCGTTTCTGAAATCAACAATAAATACAAAATACTTAAAAAATATACTTTTTATCCCGATGTCTATGATTTTGATCTGGATATCACTATATCAAATTTAGATTCAAAAGAAATCTCTGATGTTTTTAGTTTGAGTCTTGTGACTCCTTGGTCAAAAGATAAAAATTCTGATCGTTATAGTTTTATTGGCCCCGTTTCTTATGTCGATGATAAATTACATGAGGATGATCCCAAAGACTTGTTAGAAGAACCTGTCGAGTATAATTCTTCTTCTTTATGGACTTCCTTTACTTATAAATATTTCGCCACTATCGTTAAACCCACAAATAAGGCTTCTACTACTTTAAATATTATTTATGATTCTAAAACTTCCAATATCCTAAATACTATTGCAACCGAAAGGGTTGTTATAGAATCTGGAAAATCCGCTAATTTTAAATATCAGGCTTATGTCGGACCACGTGATTATGATTTACTCAGTAAGTCAAAATTTTCTTTTGAAAAAATTATTAACCTTGGTTTTTTCGGTTTGATCGCACATCCCCTTTTGATTGCACTGAACTTCTTTTATAAATATCTCGGAAATTACGGTTTTGCTATTGTTCTGTTGACTATTTGTATAAAAGCGGTTTTTTGGCCTTTGACACAAAAAAGCTACGCTTCAATGAAGGATATGCAAAAACTACAGCCGCAAATGCAAAAATTAAGGGCAAAATTCGGCAAAGATAAACAAAAATTAAATCAGGAAATGATGTCTCTCTATAAGGAAAATCGCGTCAATCCTTTTGGGGGTTGTCTTCCCATGTTGGTTCAAATCCCGGTTTTTTTCGCTTTATATAAGGTTTTGCTCGACGCAATTGAATTACGTCATGCCCCGTTCTTGTTTTGGATTACGGATCTTTCCGCCGCAGATACGTTGTTTAGCGATGCTATGAATTTAGGCTTCGCTTTAGGCCCATTGCCTTTAATCATGGGGTTTACAATGTTTTTGCAGCAGAAAATGGCGCCAACAAATATGGATCCAATGCAAGCAAAAATCATGCTTTTTATGCCAGTCTTTTTTACTTTTATTTTTCTCAGTTTTCCTTCCGGGCTGGTTGTTTATTGGCTGGTTAATAATATTTTGACCATCGCGCAGCAATATCTCATCAATCGAAAGTAAGGTTTTCTTTTGCGTGTATAACAAAGATATTATTGTTGCACCGGCAACCCCACCTGGAGAGGCAGGGGTTGCGATCATTCGTCTCTCGGGTTCGGGTTGCTTACCGCTGTCAATGCGTTTTTTCCGCTGTTCCACTTCTCGTTTTACCCCACTTTCCCATACTTTTTTTCACGGGTTTTTCTCTTCCGCGGGCGGTGATGTAATCGATGAAGTTTTATTTGTTTACATGGCCACCCCGCGTTCTTACACTGCGGAAGATGTGGTTGAAATCCACTGTCATGGTGGAGGTCAATGTGTTGAGCAAATAGTGCAAACTTTTTTAGCTGCGGGTGCGCGCTTTGCTAAGCCGGGTGAATTTTCTTATCGGGCTTTTTTAAATGGCCGAATTGATTTGATCCAGGCAGAAGCTACTGCTGCTTTGATTCGCGCTCAATCTCAACTTTCACATCGTTTGGCATTAGCCCAGATGGGCGGGGGCTTGTCGCGTCTCTTGTATTCAGCCTGTAGTGAGCTGCGAGAAGCCCTGGCTTTTTTTGAGGCCTGGATAGATTTTCCGGATGAAGAATTACCAGAATTAGATTTACAGCAGATTGTGGCACGTTTAACGAATCTCAAAGCACGTTTGGTTTCTTTGGTCGAAACTTATAATACCGGCCGACTGTATACCGACGGTGCCACGGTTATATTGGTAGGGCGACCGAATGTGGGTAAAAGCTCCCTGTTGAATGCCTTGCTGAGAGAGGATCGCGCGATTGTTACGGATATCCCTGGCACAACAACGGATCTTATTGAGGAAACTCTGCTTATTAACGGTTTAAAAATTCGCTTAATCGATTCTGCCGGCTTAATTGAGAGCCACAACACCATAGAAATACAGGGTGTTTTGCGTGCGCAAAAAAAAATACAGACGGCGGATATGATTCTTTTTCTGATTGATGCAAGTTCTGGTTTTACCTCGGCTGATCGTTCAGCCTTGGCTTACTGCGAAGACCACCAAGAGCGCCTCGTTTATGTTTTGAGTAAGTCAGATCTCCCTTTTTCTTCTTGTTTACCCCAAAATTTACTCACCGATGCTGTGTGCCTTTCTTCCTTGACCGGTTCAGGTTTAGATCTTTTAAGAAACAAAATTCACGATTTTCTCATTGGTGATAATCTTTTATCGGATTCTTCCGTTGTCTTAACTGACCTCCGGCAGCGCGATGCAGCTAATCGCACACTCTTGGCCCTGGATCGTTTTCTTAACCTTGCCGCAGAATCTGCCTCATTGGAACTGATGTCTTTCGAATTACGTGACGCTTTGCTTCAGCTTGGTGAAATAACCGGCGAGAGTGCTTCCGCGGATGTTTTGGATTTAATTTTTTCTAAATTTTGTGTTGGCAAGTAGTTTTATGTTCCACGTGGAACATAAGGTTAGGGTTTGATGATTTCTGCTATGTCTAGCTATGGCAAAAAATACGACGTGATTGTGGTTGGGGCTGGCCATGCTGGATGTGAGGCTGGGCTGGCGGCAGCCAGGTGTGGGTGCCGCACTCTGATCTTAAGTATGAACCTGGACGTCGTGGCATTGATGTCTTGCAATCCGGCAATCGGCGGTTCTGCTAAGGGGCACCTCGTTTATGAGATTGATGCTATGGGTGGGGCCATGGGGCTTTGCGCTGACGCCGCAACGATACAATTTAGACGTTTGAATATGCGCAAGGGGCCGGCTGTTCGGGCAAGTCGCGCCCAGACCGATCGTTTACTCTATAGCCGCACAATGAAGCAGTTTCTTGAGTTAGAAGCAAGTCTGGATCTCAAGCAGGGCGTGGTTGTTCGTGTTGAAACTGGAGACCAGGGAGTAAGGGGGGTGACAACGCGCGAAGGTCTTTTTTTTGCGGGGGACGCGGTGGTCTTGACGACCGGAACCTTTATGCGCGGTTTAATTCATATTGGGATGCAGAATTACGCGGGCGGGCGGGCGGGGGAGCCCGCATCCGAGGGCTTATCTGAGTGTTTAAAAGATTTAGGTCTGAAAATTGGTCGTTTCAAGACCGGGACTCCAGCACGTTTAAGCGCGAAGAGCATTGATTTCTCAGGCTTGGTAAAACAGTCCGGGGACGATTGCCCGCGGGGTTTTTCCTTTAAAAAAAGCAACCCAGATCTGGAACAGGTTTGTTGTTATATTGCAAACACCAATGAAAAAACCCATCAGATTATTCGTGAAAATCTGCACCGTTCTCCCTTGTATTCCGGCGTGATTGAAGGAATTGGACCGCGGTATTGTCCCTCCATTGAGGATAAGGTGGTGCGCTTTCCGGATCGGGTGTCACATCAAACCTTCTTGGAGCCTGATGGTTTGCGGAGTTCGGAGGTCTATCCCAGCGGGATGTCAACGTCATTGCCGCCTGATGTCCAACTGGCATTTTTTCGCAGTATGCGCGGCTTGAGCCAGGTGGAAATAATGCGCCCTGGCTATGCTATCGAATATGACTTTGTTGAACCGGTGCAGCTAAAGAAAAGTCTTGAGGTGAAAGCTGTCCCCGGCCTATTCCATGCGGGCCAGATCAATGGAACCTCGGGTTACGAGGAGGCTGCCGCTCAGGGTTTGATCGCGGGTCTTAATGCTGCTCAGCGAATCAAAGGCTTAGACCCTTTAGTTCTCGATCGATCTCAGGCCTATATGGGTGTCATGATTGACGATTTGACCACTCAGCCAACCATAGAGCCCTATCGGATGTTTACCTCGCGTGCGGAATATCGCTTGCTGTTGCGTGAAGACAACGCCGATCAGCGTTTGACTCCAATTGCACGTTCCCTTGGTTTGATTGATGATGAGCGCTGGGAGATATATGCCCGGAAAATGGCTCTCCTGAGCAAGGCCGAAGAAAAATTAAAGGCAGGGAGATTTACCCCGCGGAAGGTCCAGGCCCTTGCCCTGACCGATGGTGTGAACTTGGTGCATGGGGGAAGTTTTGCCGAGTTGTTGCGCCGCCCTGAAATTAGCATCGCCCACATAGCTCAGCTCGACAAGGATTTTTCCTTATTGCCGCCCGAGGTTCTCGAGCAGTTAGAAATATCCGTCAAATATGAAGGCTACCTTAAACGCCAGGCCGAACAGGTTGCGCGAATCAAGAGCCTGGAGGATCAAAAATTTCCGGAAGATTTTGATTATTTGAATATTCCGAGTTTGTCAAAAGAGGTTGTCGAAAAGCTTTCGAAAATACGGCCGGAAACCCTCGGGCAGGCTGGTCGCATTCAGGGGGTTACTCCAGCGGCCGTGGCTGTTCTGAGTATTTATTTAAAAAAATGCAAACACGCGTAGATCTGCTGCGGCAGGCCCTCAAGGATTTTGACGTTTCTCTGGAGGACGAGGCTTTAGGCCAGGAAATATATTTTCTCGATGAAATGCTCCGTTGGAATACGCGAATTAATTTGACCGCAATCGTTGACCCATTGGCCATGCTTGAAAAGCACCTCATTGATTCTTTAGTTTTGTTGAAATGGTGTCACGCGGGACAATTGTTAGATGTTGGTTCGGGGGCCGGTTTGCCCGGGGTGCCCCTGGCTATTGCCGCGCGTCAACTTGAGGTCACGAGTCTTGAAACTGTCGGCAAGAAGTGTGCATTTCAGAAACACATTAAACGCAGCTTGCACCTGACCAATCTGCAGGTTGTTAATCAGCGGGTTGAAAGCTATCTGCCGCAGAGTCCGCCAACGCAGATTGTCGCCCGTGCTTTTGCAAAGATGGAACAATTCTTCGCTTTTACTCGCCACTTGATCCGTACGGGGACACGATTATATTTTATGCTGGGAGCGGCTGAGCTGGACAAAAATTTACTTAACAGCTTATGTACTCAAGAAAACATTCAACTCCTCCATCGTGACACCTACGCTCTCCCTTTTTCAAAAGCACGTCGCCAATTTCTTGTGTTTGTTAAGCAGGCGTAATGGCGATACAAAAAAAAGTGCTTTCAGGTTCGGGTTATGGTACTCTCCGCGCGCACTGAGGAGAAAAGTTATGTCGAAAATAGTCACGGTGGCCAATCAAAAGGGCGGCGTAGGTAAAACGACAACCGCGGTTAATCTGGCGGCCTCCCTCGCCGTTGCTGAAAAGCGCACACTTCTAATTGATATGGATCCACAGGCGAATGCATGTAGCGGCCTTGGTGTTGACAAAACATCAATAATAACAACAATATATGACGTTTTGGTTGGTGATGCCCAGGTGGAGGACGTCATCGTGGGCTGTGAAATTAAATATCTCAGTGTGCTGCCGTCTAACACGAATCTTATTGGTGCGGAAATTGAGCTGATCGCTGAAGACGAACGCGAGTTGAAGCTGAAGCGGGTCATTGCCGCCATCGCCCAGAATTACGATTACATTATCGTTGATTGCCCCCCGTCTTTATCTCTGCTGACTCTCAATGCACTGACGGCGGCCAACGAAGTTTTAATCCCCTTGCAGTGTGAATTTTACGCCATGGAGGGATTGGGGCAGTTGATGCAGTCAATCCGTTTGATTCAGGGTGAACTCAACCCTGGCTTGAAAATTGGTGGAATTTTGCTGACCATGTTTGATGGCAGAAATAATTTGTGTCGTCAGGTCAGCGAAGAAATTCGCACCCATTTTGGCAAAAAAGTTTTTCAGACGATTATTCCACGTAATGTGCGTTTGTCCGAGGCGCCAAGTTATGGCAAGCCCGCCTTACTTTACGATATCGCCTCAAGTGGGGCGCGAGCCTACCTTGATCTTGCCCATGAGATCATTCAACGAGAGAGAACCTAAACATGGCAAAGCGACCCGCGCTTGGAAAGGGAATCGGAGCCTTGCTCAATAGTGCCGTTCAGGAAGGGGGCAAAAAATATTTTCAATGCCCGATTGAAGAACTGCTCCCTCATAGTAACCAGCCGCGCAAGAACTTCAACGAAGCCAGCCTGGCCGAATTGACGGCCTCGATTAAAGAAAAGGGCGTCATTCAGCCTCTGGTTGTGCGTAGAGTTGGTGAACACTATCAAATAATCGCGGGTGAACGTCGGTGGCGTGCGGCGCAACGCGCCGGGCTCGATAAACTACCCGTGGTGATTCAAGATGTCAGCGAAGATTCCGCCCTTGAGATTGCTCTGATAGAAAATATTCAGCGTGAAGATTTAAACCCGCTTGAAGAGGCCGAAGCCTACCAAAACTTGATTAAAGTGTTTGACCTGTCTCAGGAAGAAGTTGCCAAGCGAGTTGGTAAGGAGCGACCCACCATCACCAATGCCCTGCGACTCTTGAAACTCCCCGCATCAATCCGCGAGAAACTTCTTGTTGGACAATTAAGTATGGGGCACGCGCGGGCTATTTTGTCCCTTGATGACGATGAAGATATGGTCGAGGCCGCCCGGCAAGTTATGGCACGTAAATTATCTGTGCGTGACACCGAAAAGCTGGTTAAAAAAATTAAAAATTTTACTGGTGCGGCTAGTATAAAAAAAACCGTGCCGCCGCCAGACCCGAACCTGGATGCACTTATCAGCTCATTGACCCAGTATCTGGGGGCTCAAACCCGCATTGCACCCAGGTCTGATGGCCGGGGTGGCAAGCTAGAAATAAACTATCAGAGTCTCGATGAACTTGATCGGATCCTCGAACGTATCGGGCTCGCAACGTAAATTTACCCAAAGTCTTGAGCGCGCGAGAAACATGGCCCGAGCTAATCTTCCGCGGGGCGCATGACTTCATCCTTGGAGCTTTGCTGTCGCCACTCAGGCGGACAAATACCCGTTCCATGGCTGTCTTGGGTTCTGCATGCTGAATTACTACAAATTGACAGGATCGACTTTTGCTGGGATGTGGTGGGAACAGAGTGAAAAAAATCGAAAAATCTGAAATCAAGGCGTTTTTGGGGGCAGGCAGTTATTTTGAAGGCAAGCTGAGCTTTGATGAGGTTGTGCGCATTGATGGCAAGTTCAGCGGCGAAATTCAGTCGTCAGACACCTTGATTATTGGCGACACCGCCGAAGTTGAAGGCAGTATTCAGGTTGGGCTTTTGATACTCAGTGGGAAATTTAAAGGGCAGGTTGTCGCAAGCACCGGGATTGAATTATTAGGTAAGGCCCGCGTGACTGGTCTCCTGCAAACACCCCAGTTAAAAATCGCGGAAACGGTTAATTTTAACGGCGAAATAAAGATGCCGTCCACCGATGCGGCAAGCAGTGAATAGCGCCAGGATCAGCTGTCCGGTGCCCGACAAAAAGTGGTTAATTTCGCAAAAAAAGTTGACATCTGCGGCGGCATTATGTTAGCAATCGCCTGTTTTTCGGCCTTTGGTAAAATAAATTCTCAAAAATCGCTGTATACAGTATACCTGTTTGTCATAAACAGAACGTTAACAAGGAATCTATTGTGATCAGTCTGGACTCGACGCTGTTTTTGCAGTTTATCAATTTTGTTGTTCTGATGTTTATTCTGAACAAAATTTTGTATCGCCCGCTCATGAAGGTTATGGCGCAACGCCGTGAGCAAATTGAGGGCGATAAAACCCGGGCTCAAAGTCTCGAAAGTGCGATTGACGCCAAAATGAAACGCTATCAACAGCAGTTAGCCGACGCAAAAGCTGAAGCGGTCATCGAGCGAAACCTGTTACGCAAGACAGCCCAGCAGCAGGAATCGGCGCTGACTGCTGAAGCGCAGCAAAAAGCTGCCAGCCGCATCAAGGCAATTCGCACTCACGTTGAACAGGAAGCGTCTGATGCACGCCGGATCCTGCATCAGGGGGTCGATGAGCTGGCCGGGCAAATTGCTACGAAAGTTCTGGGCCGCAAACTGGTCTGAAAAAAAAGGAAAATCAATGCGCGTAAAACGTAAAATTTTGCTGACTCTTGTTCTCCTTGGGGTGACAACCGGGCTTGCTTACGCCACTGGAGGCGAGGGGCATCACGTTGCTTCCGGTGTTCTGCTCAAAGACTTTCTGTATCGGGTTTTCAATTTTGCCATTATGGCTGCTATCCTGATCTATTTTGTGACCAAACCGATCAAAAAAGGTCTCAGTGGTCGCAGTGAAGAGGTTGCCAAGGCCTTGGCCGAAGCCGAACAGATCAAGCAACACGCCGAAGCCCGTTTTGCCGAGTATGACCAGAAACTTGCGGCTGCGGATGCGGAAATAGCGCAGATAGGCGCCGCTATTCGCCGCGAAGGCGAGTTAGAGAAAGAAAAAATTCTCGCGACTGCCCGTGAAACAGCAGTGAAAATTGAAAAAGAGGCTGAAAATGCTGCCGCTCAGGAAGTTGCCCGCGCCCGCGCCGCCCTGCAAGCCGAAGCTGTCAAGTTGGCGGTCGATGTGGCCGAGCAGATGTTGAAGAAAAACTTTACCAACGCAGACGATAGCCGTCTGATTGATGAGTATATGCAAAAAGTGGGAGACTTACATTGAGCCAGAGTGCAATTTCTATCCGTTATGCCAAGGCTCTTTTGGCGCTAGGTAAAGAGCAGGGGCAGGTTGAGCCCTACGCCGATGAATTGGTTGCTGTCGCCGCCGTTATGGAACGTGAGAGTTTTTTGCGGCAACTCCTCGACAGCCCAGCATTTGCTCTGGAAAAAAAGGTTGCCATTGTTGCCGATGTGGCTGAAACCATGAAGCTGAGTGATGGGATGAAACGCTTTCTCGGTTTGTTACTTGAGAAAGGAAGGTTTGGGAAAATTCCCCAAATTTCAAAGAATTACCGCCAGTTTGCCGATGAATTGGCTGGGATTATAAGAGCGACCCTGACATCGGCGCAGATTCTTGATGAGGCAACCGGGGCTAAAATACGCGGTGGGCTGGAAAAGCAGACCGGCAAAAAGATTGTCTTGAATCTTGAAGTTGATAAAAAACTCATTGGTGGTGTTAAGGCTGAAATGGGGGGAAAATTGTTTGATGGTAGTGTGAAAACCCAGCTGAAGCAGATCGCCGATACCTTAGCAAAGGGATAATAAAATATCATGGAAATCAGAGCAGAAGAAATCAGTGCCATTATCAAGAAGCAGATTGAAGGCTTTGGCCGTGAAGTCGAAGTTAGTGAAACAGGAACCATTATTTCGGTTGGTGACGGGATTGCCCGGATTTATGGTTTGGACAAGGCCATGGCCGGCGAGTTGCTGGAATTTCCCGGCGGCACCATGGGCATGGTTCTGAACCTCGAAGAAGACAATGTTGGTGCCGCGATTCTGGGCGATTCCGAACATATTAAAGAGGGCGACCAGGTGAAACGCACCGAGCAAATTGTGCGCGTTCCCGTTGGCGATGCCCTGATTGGCCGGGTCGTCAATGGTATTGGCATTCCCATCGATGGCAAGGGCGAAATCGCCACCGAAACCTACAGTCAGGTTGAACTTAAGGCTCCCGGCATTGTCGCGCGCAAGTCGGTTCATGAGCCGATGCAGACGGGTCTTAAGGCAATTGATGCCATGGTTCCCATCGGTCGAGGTCAGCGCGAACTTATAATCGGTGACCGTCAAACCGGAAAAA
>JAACTI010000322.1 GCA_009993495.1 Deltaproteobacteria bacterium
TCACGCAACAGTTCCAAACCGCTCATGCCGGGCATCTTGATATCCGTCAACACCAGATCAACCGGATCGGCCTCAATAATCTGCAACGCCTCGCGCGCCGAACCCACGGTTATGGTCTCATAACCCTGACGTTCCAACACCCGCGCCAGCAGCCGCTGCATTCCCGCTTCATCATCAACAATCAGAATCTTTTCCGCAGACATAGCACTCCGTGCTTATTAAGAGAATTCCGCATTGACCATGGCGTCAGCATAGCTGAAATATCTGGTGGTAACAAGCAGCATTCCCCAGAGAACCGAAGAGCCTTTTTCAGCTAAAAGATTGCTGTATTCTCACGTAAAGTTGCTTGACAGACCCCATATCTGGTGGTTAGTATCTTCATCGCCTCTAAATATAGTAGCAAATCAAGACCGTTCCGGTCTTTTATTTTTCCCTGACATCTATTAACAGAAGGAGTAATCTATGCCCGAAAAAACTGTCGCCGCCGGTTTGAACCTGTCAAAAAATGCTACAACGGTTTTGACAAAACGTTACCTCAAGCGTGACAACCAGGGAAAACCGACGGAAACCGCGGCCGACATGTTCCGCCGGGTAGCCGACACCATCGATGCCGCCGAACCGACCATCAAGGGCAAGAAAAAGCAATCCTATGCGGATGATTACTATCGCATGATGACCGCCCTCGATTTTTTGCCCAATTCCCCCACCCTGATGAATGCCGGGCGTGAACTGGGGCAGTTGTCGGCCTGTTTTGTCCTGCCGGTCGAAGATTCCATGGAAAGTATTTTTGAAGCGATTAAAAATACCGCGTTGATTCATAAAAGCGGCGGCGGCACCGGCTTTTCTTTTTCGCGTATCCGACCAGCTAACGATGAAGTCCGTTCTACCAGCGGCGTCTCTTCCGGCCCCCTCTCGTTCATGCGTGTGTTCGACGCGGCGACGGAAACCATTAAACAGGGCGGCACGCGCCGTGGGGCCAACATGGGCATCATGCGCGTCGATCACCCGGATATCATGGATTTCATCATGGCCAAACGCGATCAAACCGTGCTGACCAATTTCAATATTTCCGTCGGGATGACGGAAGCTTTCATGCAGGCGGTTGAAAAAGATCAAGACTACAGCATCATCAACCCGCGAGACGGCAAAAAGGTTAAAAAACTGTCCGCGCGCAAGGTCTTCGATAATATTGTTGATATGGCCTGGGCCAACGGCGAGCCGGGAATTATTTTTCTCGACCGCCTCAATCGCGACAATCCCACCCCCCAGATTGGCGAGATTGAAAGCACCAACCCCTGCGGCGAACAGCCCCTTCTGCCTTATGAATCCTGCAATCTCGGCTCGATCAATCTGGCCAACATGTTCAAACAGGGCGATATCGACTGGCAAAAACTGGAAAACACCACCCGCCTGGCGACCCGTTTTCTCGACAATGTGATTGAAGCCAACAAATATCCCCTGCCCGAAATCGACAAAATGACCCGCGCCAATCGTAAAATCGGCCTGGGTGTTATGGGTTGGGCCGATCTGCTGATTCTCCTTGGTCTGGGCTACAACACTACCGAAGCGGTGAAACTGGGGGAAAAAGTCATGGCCTTCATTAACGATAAATCCCACGACGAATCCTTCAATCTGGCCAGGGAACGTGGAGCCTTCCCCAATTTCAAAGGCAGTATCTACGACCAACCAGGCGCGCCGGAAATTCGCAATGCCACCTGCACCACCATTGCCCCAACCGGCACTATATCCATAATTGCCAACAGCTCCAGCGGCGTCGAGCCCCTATTTGCGGTGTCCTACATCCGCCAGGTTCTCGACAACGACATTCTGGTCGAGGTGAACCCGCTCTTTGAAAAAATCGCTCGCGAACGCGGCTTCTATTCCGAAGACCTGATGAAGAAGATAGCCGAGCACGGCACCGTCGCCGATATCAGCGACGTTCCGGAAGATATCCGGCGCATCTTTGTAACCTCCCACGACATTACCCCGGCCGACCATGTGCGCATGCAAGCCGCCTTTCAGCGTCACACCGATAACGCGGTGTCGAAAACGGTTAATTTTACCCACGATGCCACCCGCGAGGATGTCTCCACCGTTTATCGGCTGGCCTATCAGGAAGGGTGCAAAGGGGTGACCATCTACCGCGACGGCAGCCGCGACATGCAGGTGCTGTCGGTCAAAAAATCTGAAGCCGACAAACCCGAAGATGCGGTGCGCACAGAAAGTAAAAAGGCCTCACACAAAAGGGATCGCCCCCGAGCCCTCAGAGGAGCGACCTACCAGATGACTACCGGCTGTGGCCAACTGTATATCACTGTCAATGAAGATGAAAATGGCGCCTTCGAGCTTTTCACCACCATGGGCAAGGCCGGTGGCTGTGCGGCCAGTCAGTGTGAAGCCATTGGTCGGCTGGTTTCTCTGGCCTGGCGCAGTGGCGTGCAGGCGCGCCAGGCGGTTAAGCAACTCATCGGCATTACCTGCCACAAGCCGGCGGGTTTCGGCGACAACCGCATTACCTCCTGTGCCGATGCCGTTG
>JAACTI010000323.1 GCA_009993495.1 Deltaproteobacteria bacterium
TCAAAGGCGATTCAAACGGGATGAAGGCGATACCGGGGATAAGGACTTGAAGTAAAATCTCTTTGCTTTTGTTTTAAAAGCAGCGTTGGTTGGTGTTTGACGTGAGGGGATGTACATGATATATTGTACAACACGCTCAGCTTCTGCAGGAGGTCAACATGAGGTCTTTATCTGTATCTTCAGCTCGTAGCCAGTTGCCGTCCCTTCTCGATGATGTTTTGATAAAGCATGAAACCATTATTATTAGTCGTAATGGAGCGCCTGTTGCGCAACTGACACCTCTTCCGCCCGATACTTTTCCGAATAAAAACAAGGTCTATCCCCTGCGGAGTATTGCGATCTCCATTGCGGATGATTTTGATGAGCCAGCTCCGGAATTGTGGGGGGCGCTGGAATTATGATTGTGCTTGATACGCATGTCTGGCTTTGGTGGTTGCATGATCCTGCCAAGCTGTCTTCGGCTGCTGTTGAGCTGGTGGAACAAGAGCAAGAATCAGGTGCGCTGATCCTCTCTGCGATCTCCATCTGGGAGGTGGCAGTTAAGGTTCAATCCGGCAAGCTCGCTTTACCCATGGAGATATCCCGGTGGTATGAATTGGCAAGAAGTTATCCAGCAACAGTAATTGAACCGCTTTCTCCCGTCGATGCCATCGCCAGCACTCAACTTCCGGGTGATTTTCATAAAGACCCCGCAGATAGAATGATTATCTCTCTCGCGCGGCGATTATCTGTGCCGCTTATTACCTGTGATCGAAAAATTCTGGAGTACAAACATGTCTTGACTGTTTGGTGAATACGGCAGGGCGTCCATGTTGCTAAAGAAACGTTAGGGGAACACTGATAAAAAAGGATAGGCCAGTCACTGGAGGTTTAACCGGGATGAAGGCGATACCGGGGATGAGCCTTGAAACCGGGGTTGCAGGGATTATTGTAGGGGAGTCCCTTGCGGGCTCCCGGATTTTGATCTATCCCCTTTATCCCTGTAGAAAGAAAAAATTAAATTTGTAACTATTCAGCTCCGTAGTCACAGAGCCCGAGACCCCCATTCCACGGGCCGCATGAATCCATCCCTGGAGCTTAGCTGTCACCATCCGGGCGACAGATACCCGTTCCATGGCGGCCTCGGGCTCTGCATGGTGAATAGTTACTTAAATTTTTAAGTTTTAAAATCAGCGTTCATCCGCTTTAATCAGGATCCAGAGGACTTTGATTCAAAAGCAATGGGACGCTGATTTTCGCTGAAAAAGCATGATTTATAACCAGGAGGGGCACCCCAACGAACATTTCCCGGAGGGAACTTATGACAACCATTGAACAGATCATCAACCAACAACGAAAAATCGCCGTGGTCGGCCTGGGTTATGTGGGTTTGCCCCTGGCGGCGGCTTTTGGGCGTAAGCTTGCGGTGCTAGGGTTTGATATTCATCAGGGCAAAATCGAACAGCTGAAAAAGGGTTTCGATGCTACCGGTGAGCTGACTGCTGAAGATTTGGCCGGTACCCGGATTGATTACACCACCGACCCGGCCCGCTTGTCGGAGGCGGGTTTTTTAATTGTGACCGTACCTACGCCGATTGACGCTAATCGCCGTCCCGATTTGAGCCCGGTGGAAGCAGCCAGTCGCACCATTGGGCAGCATCTGGCCCGGGGCAGTATTGTGGTCTACGAGTCGACGGTCTATCCCGGGGTGACCGAAGACGTGGCCGTACCGATTCTGGAGGCGGAGTCGGGCCTGAAATGCGGGGTTGATTTCTGGGTGGGCTATTCCCCTGAACGCATCAATCCCGGCGACAAGGTGCATACGGTCGCTAAGATCACCAAGGTGGTTTCCGGGCAAAACGCGGCAACGCTGGAGACGGTGGCGGCGGTTTATGAATTGATCGTGACGGCCGGGGTGCATCGGGCGCCGAATATCAAAGTTGCGGAAGCCGCCAAGGTCATCGAAAATACCCAACGTGATCTAAATATTGCGCTGATGAACGAGCTCGCCCTGATTTTCGGCAGGCTGGGGATTTCGACCCGCGATGTGCTGGCAGCGGCGGGCACCAAATGGAACTTTCTGCCCTTCACCCCCGGCCTGGTGGGCGGCCACTGTATTGGCGTCGATCCCTATTATCTCACCTACAAGGCTGAGGCCGTCGGCTATCATCCCCAGGTGATTCTTGCCGGCCGCCGCATTAACGATGATATGGGCAAGCACGTCGCCGAACAGACGGTCAAAAAGCTCATCAAGGCGGATAAAGCGGTCAAGGGTGCGCGGGTGCTGGTGTTGGGGCTGACCTTCAAGGAAAACTGTCCGGATATCCGCAATTCGAAGGTGGTGGATATTGTGCGTGAATTGCAGGAATATGGCGTCGAAGTGTTGATCCACGATCCCCTGGCCGATGCCGCGGCGGCCCGGCATGAATATGCGCTGGAACTGACCGCGCTAGACGGTCTGGCGTGCGTCGACGCGATTGTGTATGCCGTCTCCCACGCTGCGTTCAAAGCTTTGTCGGTTAAAGATTTGGCCGCACTCTGTGCTAAGGGCAAGGGTTGCGGGGTGATTATGGATGTGAAAAACCTGCTGCAACCGGCCGAGGTTGAGGCTTTGGGGTGTCTGTATTGGAGTTTGTAAACCGGAAAACCGGCGTAACTGCTTGCGCAGGCGGGGCTGCTCCTCTTGGTCGGCCTCGACGTTAAAAAAGTTTCAG
>JAACTI010000328.1 GCA_009993495.1 Deltaproteobacteria bacterium
CTCCAGGCGACGGAACGACCATCCTGGTGCATCAGCGCAATACCAAGGGGTAAGGGCATCCCCAACAACAGTGCCAGCGGGATTAATAGAATTATCGCAATCAAACAGCGCACCAGCAACGCCAAGCCAACCAGACTCGTCAGCAGAGCGGGCAACAGATAACAATAAGCAGGAGTGAGCAAAACCAATGCCAACAGAACTCTTCTCAACGCCCTTGTACTCCCCGCGTAACGCTGGGAAATACGACTGCCTATGCCCGAAAAAATCAGCAGGGCAAACAGAATAACCGCCAGGGCATAAATAGGATGGCCGAGAAACAAAATGAAACGCCGCAGCAGACCAATTTCAATCATCATAAAACCCAGGCCCAGGCAGCTGAAATAGCCTGCGCGCCGCAGGAGCATTTTCAGATTACCACTCTTGCGACTGGCGAGAATCAAGGGCAGCAAGAAAATAAAGCTGACCAGCGCCGCCGTCACCAGCAGCAGGTTACGCAAAATCAAAATGGCGCGATCTTCAAACGGGCTGCGCGCGGGAAAGGAAAACAGATCGAGGAATGCGGCCGGTTTGAGCATGTAATAAAAAAAAGGCCGATTGTCGTCGGTGGGGCTGATATCAAAGGGAAACTGCCGATAAAAGTCGTCACTGCCCTTGGAAGCGATAAGGCTTTGAAAAATTTTATCGCCCGTTGTTTCGCCAGGCAGGTAGACCAGATCATAGTCCTGCTGCCGGGCTTCTTCTTTCATTTTCTGCAATTCGCGGGGGCTGAAGGGGCTTTTTTTCAACATAAAATTGGCCAGGCCACGCTCTTTGATCACCGCAATATGGCGTGCCGGATCCTCAATCCCCTGCTGTTTCAGCACTTCAAGCCCGAGGGATACCAGGCGCAGGGTTTCACGCTCGAAGATAAAGCGTGAAATGGTCAGCACCCCCGTCGGCTTGAGATGATTCCAATAATCGTTGAAAGCTTCCACCGTATAGAGATTGTTCTCGGCGAGGGTAAAAGCACCGGCAGCTGGCGGCATCCGACCAAAAACGGCCGAAGCCTGAATAATGTCGAACTGTTCGGCAGAGCGCCTCACGTAACTGCGTCCTTCGGCGATCTGCAATTCGACCCCGGGCCGGGCATAGAGCGCCCCGGTAAAATCAGCAAAGCGCTCATTCACCGCTTCAACAATGAGGGGATTAATCTCAACCGGCACGATACGACGTGCGCCGTTGGCCATGGCGGTTAAAACATCCTTGCCGCCACCGGGACCAATAATCAGACTTTCGGCGCCGGGCCGCAGCAAATAAGCCAGGTTGATGACATTCTGACGAAAAAACTGGAGGGTCTCTTCCCCCTGCCAGCGATACATGGTGGTGTAGCCGGTGTCGTCAACAACCATCCCGAGCTGATCGGGAATCGGGCCGCGATAATTACGCGACAAACCCCAGGCCCGCCCCATCTCTTCGGCCTGAGCCGGATAAACGGCGACGCGCGAAAAGGAATTCCACTCTCGCCATAAGAGGTTGGGCTCATAACGGCCCCGCACAAAATGAATATCGGCGAACCCCCAGGTGTAGTTGCCGACACTGATGGCAACAAACAGCAGAACCAGCAGCGGCAGCAGACGACGGATTTTTTGTGTCTGCGGCCACAACCAGTAAGCACCAGCGGCAAAGCAACCGCCGGTGACCACCAGCCCGCTGATGCCGCCAAAGGTTTTCAGCACCAGAATCACCAGCAAGCACCCGGTTCCGGCCCCGAGCAGATCGAAAAAATAGAGTCGACCCATCTGCTGGAAATAGCGTCCGAAGAGCAGGGTCAGAGTTAATCCGCTGAAAAAAAACGGCAGGGCCGTCACCAGATAAAGCACGGCCAGCAAAGCCAGCTGACCCAGTTGCAGCGCCTGACGCACATTTCCTTGCTGAAAAGGTTGATAAAAAGGTTGGTGAAAAAAGGAAAGAACCTGAAAGCCAAATTGCGGGTCGACGCGGAACCAGAGAAAAACCCCGAAAAGCAGCAGAGTAGAAAACCCGGCCAGTAAGGCGAAAAAACCCGGTTGGGCCGTTTTTCTGGCGTCAAACCAGGATGGTTTTAAATACACCAGCAGGGCGGCGGCGCCCAGCCCAAAAAGCGCCAGACTGATGGCCATGGAGGCAAAGTGATACCACATGAGCACCGAAAAAACGCGGGTCAGCAGCAGTTCATACATCAGCGTTGCCATGCAGACGACAAAAATACCTGCACAAAGCCCTGGTGACGCGGCAATTTGCGTTTTGCTCATGGCGCAGGTGCTCCGGTCAAAATTTCAAGGGCGTGCAATTTTTGATCACGGCTACCAAAATAGAGACGGTTCCCTGCCACCAAGGGGACGGATTGAATGGCACCCGCAGTTTGATAAAGAGCGAGAGTCCGACCGCTCACAGGGTCAATCAGTTGCAGCTGACCTCCATTGTCGCCGACCAGCAGGCCAGCCTTGCTCATGACCGGCGTAGCGTAAACCGGGTTCTCCAGCTGCCGTTGCCACAGAATCTGCCCCTCGCGGGGATCGATTTTCGTCAGCGAACCAGCAGCAGTCACGACAAAAAGGCCCTCCTCCGTCAGCAGCGGTGCCGCATAGTAGGCGGGTTTCGGCAAGGAAAGTTGCCAGCGCAGCTGCCCGTCCAGGCTGAAAGTCCACAATTGACCATTTTTACCCAGAACGCTGACCC
>JAACTI010000049.1 GCA_009993495.1 Deltaproteobacteria bacterium
TGCAACTGAAAAACGTGGCAGTTTTTCAAAAAATTACACAAAAACCCTGTCAAGAACTTTTTTCAAAGAACGCAAAATAAATTATGCTGAATAGTTACGTTTTTTTTTGCGAAAATTAAACCGAAAAGGAGGAGGGGAATATCATAGAATGTCTCTAGTCTCCTGTAACCCACAGGATTGCGTAAGATTGAGCAAGAGGTCAAAGATTATGTGTTGCCGGGCACTAAACAAGATCGTGGTCATTTGAGAAGTGAATTGAGGTAAGGTTGCTACCGGAGAAAACACGGGCAGGGAGGGGAATATTTCCGCCGACACAAAAGCCCGAATCATTTTTTTGAGTGAGATAAGGATGGAGCAGAGAGCCTGCCGCGAATGTGACCTGATCCATGAAATCCCCCGCCTGGCAGTGGGCGCTACGCTGCGCTGTCGGCGCTGTGGTGCGGTGCTTTATCGGGTGCGCCCCAACAGTATCGACCGCACCCTGGCCTGGACTTTCACGGGCTTGATTCTTTTCGGCTTGGCGCTCAGTTTTCCCTTTTTGGCCTTGAAGACCGATGTTGTTAGTCAGCAGACCTCATTATTGACCGGGGTGTCAAAATTGTATGCCCAGCAGGAAGGTTTTCTGGCCCTTGTGGTGCTGCTGACCTGTGTGTTGATTCCGCTACTACAATTATTCTGTTTGCTTTACGTTTTTATCCCCCTGAAGCTGAATCTGCGTATCCGTCACGCCCGCCACGTTTTTCGCCTGTTTTTACAGGTTAAACCCTGGGGGATGATAGAAATTTATCTGCTGGGTATTCTGGTTGCCGTGGTCAAACTGGCGAAAACTGCGACCATTGTGCCGGGGTTGGCGGTGCTGGCCTTTGGTTTACTGGTTTTTTCCCTGACGTTTGCAATCTCGTCGATTGATGATCACAGGGTTTGGGATCAACTGGGGGATGACAGATGAAAAGTGAATTTACCTCGGCCTTTCAACGCGGGTTGGTGAGTTGTGGTGATTGTCACCTCCTTAGTCGTTGGCCTCAGGGCGGATCAAAGATCAACGCCATTTGTCCGCGTTGCGGCAGCAAATTGCATCAACGTAAACCCAACAGCATCAGTCGCACCTGGGCCCTGTTACTGACGGCGATGATGCTCTATATTCCAGCGAACATCTTGCCCATGACCCTGACCTCGAAGTTCGGCAAAACGCAAGCCGATACGATCATGAGCGGAATTGTTTATTTTATTGGCAACGGTTCCTGGGGCATTGCCCTCGTGGTCTTCAGTGCCAGTATTTTCGTGCCCCTGGCCAAATTTTTAATTTTGATTTATCTGTTGCTTTCGGTGCAATTTAACCAGGTTTGGCGTCCCCGCGATCGAAGCCTGCTTTACCGAGCCATCGAGGCGATTGGGCGCTGGTCAATGGTGGATATCTTCGTCGTGACCGTTACGGTTGCCATGGTGAAATTGGGTCTGCTGGCCAATGTTGCTGCGGGGCCTGCAGCTATCTATTTTGCTTTTGTGGTTGTCATCAGTATGCTCGCGACCCAAAGTTTCGATCCACGCTTAATCTGGGATCTGGTGGAGGAAAAGGGATGAACGAGGAGAACTCTGCGCAGGAAAAAAGCGCCAGCCTGCCTCAGGCTCAGATCAAGCTTGGGCGCAGTTTTTCGGTTATCTGGGTGGTGCCGCTGCTGACACTGTTTCTGGGGGGCTGGCTGGTCTACGAGGCCGTTTCGGAAAAAGGCCCGACGATTACGATCAGCTTCGAAAATGCCAATGGACTTGTGGCGGGCACGACCCTGATCAAGTTTAAAGATGTCGAGGTTGGCAAAGTGACCAAAATTGAATTGAATGAAGATCTTTCCCGTGTGGTTGTCACCGCTGAAATGCACAAGAGTGTAACGCCCTATATGACAGAAAATACCCACTTCTGGGTGGTGCGAGCCCGGGTGGCGGCCGGCGAGGTTTCAGGTTTAGGAACGCTCTTTTCGGGAGCCTACATTGGCTGTAATCCGTCGGCAGAGGGGCGCAGGAAAAACCAGTTTATCGGGCTTGACAAACCGCCGGCGCTGACCACCGGCCAACCGGGGCGACAATTTATTTTGGCGGCTGAAAATTTGGGATCCCTGGATCTTGGCTCGCCGGTTTACTATCGGGGGATCAAGGTCGGGCAGGTGGTTGAGTACAATTTTGACACCCAGGGCGAGGCTATCCTGATCAAGGTCTTCATCTATGCTCCGCATGACGCGAAAGTTCGACGGAATACGCGTTTTTGGAATTCGAGCGGGATTGATTTCAGCGTCGATGCCTCGGGAGTCAAAATGAAAACCCAGTCGCTGGTGTCGATCATGCTGGGGGGAGTGGCTTTCGATCTGGATCCTTATGCGCGCCCGCAGGCCCAGGCGGAAGAAAACGAAAAATTTGTTCTGTTCCCCGATCAGGAAAAAAGCACGGCCAACAGCAACGCGACCAAACACTATTATCGTCTCTACTTTGATCAGAGTGTCCGTGGGCTTTTGCCGGGAGCGCCGGTCGAAATTAAAGGCATCAAAATTGGTGAAGTGGTTAAGATCGAGTTGCAGTTTGATCCCCGCCGATTAGATTTCCAGGTTCCGGTGCTGGTTGCCCTGGAATCGAAACGCTTGCGTTCATTACTGCAAAGTGATGCGGATCTCAACCCGCCGCCCAAACTGCTCTTGTCCGCGGGACAGAGCGGCAGCGACGATCTCGTCAATCGCTTGCAGCCGTTGATCGAAAAAGGCTACCGTGCCCAGTTAAAACCGGGCAATCTGCTCACTGGCCAACTGTATATCGATCTTGCCTATTATCCCGATGCCGCTGCGGTCGAAGGGGGCAACCCGAGTGATTACCCGGTTATTCCCACCCTGTCAGCCCCCCTCGAACAGGTTGCCCAGCGGGTTGATACTATTCTCAAGAAAATTGAGACCATCGCTTTCGATGATATTGGTGCAGAATTACAGACCAGCATGGAGGAATTATCCGCGGTGCTCAAACACGTGAAAAAGACCGCCAATTCGGTGAACCGCGAGATGATTCCGGCGGTTGACACTGCGCTGTCGCAGCTGCAAAAAACCTTAAGCGGCATAGATGCCAGCCTTGGCCCCGACTCCGGGCTCAGCTACAACGCCACAACTGCCGCCGCTGAGCTGACCATGACCCTGCGGTCGTTGCGCACAGTGCTGGATAACCTGGAACGCGACCCCCAGGCTCTGATTTTTGGTCGTGAGAAAGCAAAAAAATGAGGCAATGTTTCCGCAAGACGCCGCGTTGGGCTCTGATCCTTGTCGCCCTTCTGGTGCTGGCTGGCTGTATTGAGCGCAAGGTGCAACCGCGCAATTATTTTGCCTTGATGACGATGAAACAACTGGGTGACAATCAGCAGATTTCCGCCTTGCCGGATCTTGGTGTCGGTATCGGTCCGGTGACCATCCCCCAGCGCCTCAAGCGTCAGCAAATTGCCACCCGCAGTGCAGATAATCAGTACACCTTTAATGATTTAAATCAGTGGGCCGGATCCCTCGAAGATGATATTGCCATGGTTATGGGGGAAAATCTTGCTCAGCTGCTGGGTATCGAGCGGGTCACCTATTTCCCCTGGCGCTACCATGGTGCTTTGACCTATCAGATTGAAGTCAATGTGCAGTATCTTGATGCTGATTTGAATGGCGCCGCGGTGCTGGTTGCGCGCTGGACAATCAGGGCTGCAGACAGCCATGAAACCCTCGCGGCAGGGAAAATCGACCAGCAGCAGCCCCTCAGCGCGGCCAGCTATGCAGCCCTCACCAAGGCCCAGAGTCAGTTGCTTGCGGTGTTGAGTAAGGAACTCGCGGAAATTCTGAAAAATTTAACGCAAGCGCAAAGGAGCAATCAGGGCTGACTTTATTTGTGGGGAAGCGATGAGCGAGGTATCGCTTGATACTGCGACTTGCCGGGGGAATTTTCGCTACAAAATTGTTGACCCTATGATATTCTGCGGTTACTTGATTTGGAGAGTTCACCGATGTCGATGCGTAAAATGGCGAATAAAGAGATGTTGATCGATCAGTTGCGACGTGAGCTTCCCAGGTTGCAGGCAGATTATGCCGTACGTTCTTTCCGCTTGTTCGGATCCTTTGTGCGCGGCGAACAGACGCCGCACAGCGATGTCGATCTGCTTGTCGAATTCAACCAGAACCCCGGACTGTTGAAGTTTCTGGCGCTCGAAGAAGAGCTGACGGCTCTTTTGAATCACCCTGTCGATCTTGTTTCGAAAGATGCGTTGAAACCGGCAATCGGCAAGCGAATTCTCGCAGAAATTCAACCCATATGAAGTCGAAGCTCAGCCAGGATTATCTGATTGACATCCTGGATGCGATGGACAAGGCCGTAAGCTTTGTTAAGGGAATGGAGTATGTTGTTTTCAGGGCTGATGATAAAACTCTTTACGCCGTAATTCGCACACTGGAAATCATTGGCGAGGCAACGAAGAAAATCCCCAACGACCTAAGAAATAAAGCTCCAGGTATTCCCTGGAAGCTGCTTGCGGGCATGCGTGACAAACTGATCCATGATTACTTTGGTGTCAGCTCAGAAGTCGTTTGGAACACCGTTTAGCAAGATATCCCCGCCGTCAGAAAAGAAATTGAAAAACTTCTGCACGAGGTGCGAAAGCGCGAGAAGCTATGAGCTGCCCGCCGGTTCTGTTTTTGAATTTTCGCTGGATCGACTGTCATAACAAAAAAGCCGTTCACCCGGCTTGTCTGCGGGAAAACGGCTTTTATAATTTATCGAATCTTGCCAGTATCACACCCTCACCTTCCCACTAAACCTTAAGTTTCCCTCTCCATCCCCCGCCGATTTAACCCACTGGGTGCCTCGGCGAAAATGCAGTAAAGCACAGCATCAACTGAGCAATAAGAAATTTTTTCCCAGATCACTTATAATTTTTTTCTCAACTTCAAGACAAAGCGCTATTGCTTCTTTTGTCCGTTCCATGAGCTTGTTCAGAGATTTTGCCTGCGTGTGGCAACCCTTATGAGAGGGAACTGTAGCGATAAAATATCCGTCTTCATCTTTTTCTATGAGCACATTGAACATTTTATCCATTGCAGGCCTCCATTTTCTGTTCTTGAACACCCGAAATACTCTAACTCCCTCCGGCCTCCCTCTTAATCTTAAGCGGGGGTGAAAATCTGCGGCGTGCTGATACTTTTTACCCTTGGTTACGTCTGTTTTATTGTGGCTGTTTTTCGCGCTCGAGGCGTGCTAATTCGTCATCGATCAACTGACGGAAGCCGTTGAGGCTGCGGTCGGGCAGCAGGCGGCCATTGATGAAAATCGTCGGTGTTCCGCGTACACCGGCGGCGGTGCCTTCATCCATATCTTGTTTGATCCGGGCACTTAGTTGGGGGTCTTGGCGGTCTTTTTTTAACTGATCAAAGTTGAGCCCGGCCTCGGCTGCTAGCTCATCAATTTTCTGGGGATTCAATTTATTGTAGTTGGCGTAAAGCAGATCGTGCATTTCCCAAAATTTGCCCTGACGTTGCGCCGCCAAAGCGGTGAGGGCCGCATACTGAGCGTTGCGATGACTGCCGAGGGGGAAGTTTTTAAACACCAGTTTTACTTTACCCGCGTAAATGTCGACCACCTGTTTGATCAGCGGCACCGCTTGCGCACAATAGGGGCATTCAAAGTCGTCGAAGACAGCGATGGTTACGGGGGCGCTTTCGTCACCGAGCACCGGGGCCGAGCTGATGTTGATTTGTTGAGAAATTTCGACCAAGGCAATGCTGGCCTGTTTCAGGGCGGTTTTTTGCAGCAGGAGATGTTGCGGCCCCAAAGGAACAAATTGATCGACTTGGGGATCGAGTTCCACCTGGCCCTGAAGGTCGCCCGCCAGGGTATAAATTTGGAGTTGGTGGTCTTCCGTCATGACATACAGCCGCCGTCCGTCACTGCTGGGGGCGATTTGCAGGGGGGTTTTTTCAAATTGGAGACGAGTTAGTTCGCGCAGGTCGGCGACGCCGGCCAAGGCGGAAGCCGCGCAGCAGAGGGATAATGAAAGGGATAATAAAAGCAGACGCATAAAAAACTCCATCCATGTGAAAACTGCAGTTAGCCCCCTCCCCGGGGGTTGAAATATCAGAGTTACTGACGCATCCGCTGAATCAGAGCCAGATCGGCAATCACCAGCGCGGCCATAGATTCAACAATGGGAACCGCCCGGGGCACAACGCAGGGATCATGACGCCCCTTGGCTTCGAGAGTGACCGCATTCCCCTGGTAATCGACGGTTTGTTGCGCCAGACCAATGGTTGCGGGCGGTTTGAAGGCCACCCGGAAGTAAAGATTTTCGCCATTGGAAATTCCGCCCTGAACGCCGCCGCTGTTATTGGTCAGGGTTGCGAGACGGCCAGCCTTAAAACAGTAAGGGTCGTTATGCTGCGAACCGCGCTGAGCGGCACCGGCAAACCCGGAACCAATTTCAAACCCCTTGGTGGCCGGAATCGACAACATGGCCTGGGCCAGGCGAGCTTCGAGGCGATCGAAAGCGGGTTCGCCCAGGCCGGCGGGCAAATGGCGACAGACGCAGGTTAAAACCCCACCCACCGAATCTTTGGCTTGCCGGGTCGCAATAATTTGAGCTTTCATCCGTGCCGCTGCCTGTTGATCGGGGCAGCGAACCTCGTTGATATCGACCTGGGCACGGGTTATGCTATCAAAATTGACGCCGTCGGCCTGGACATCACCCACGCTACTCACCCAAGCCACAATTTCAATGCCGTAATCACGGGCGAGAAATTTTTCGGCAATCGCCCCCGCGGCGACCCGACCAATGGTTTCGCGTGCGCTCGAACGACCGCCACCGCTGGCGGCATGAATGCCATATTTCTGCCGATAGGTCAGATCGGCATGAGAGGGACGCGGAATTTGGCTCATGGCCCCGTAATCCTGGGGACGCTGATCCTTGTTGCGCACCAGCAGCCCCAGGGGTGAGCCAAGAGTTAACCCATTTTCCACCCCCGACAAAATTTCAACCTGATCGGCCTCGTCGCGTTCGGTGGACAATTGACTTTGGCCGGGGCGGCGGCGATCCAGCTGGACTTGAATGTCTCTCGGCTCAAGTTCGAGCCGAGGCGGCACGCCATCGACCACGACACCGACTGCTGCGCAGTGTGATTCGCCAAAGGTTGAAATGCGGAAAAGACGTCCCAAGCTGCTCGACATGTGCTTAACAGGCTCCTTTAGACTTAGGTTTTATTAAAAATAAACACTTTTATTCCGAGTAAAAAAATTCTTGACCCATGCACTTGGTTCGCGTATAAACAGGCGTGGATCGTTTTACAGCTTGCCCGAAAAACCTCCTGTAAGCCTGTCCATTTATGTCTCTCCGATTTGCGCCTGACTTTGCGGTCAGGCGCGTTTTTTTGGGAGGGGGCGAATTCACTCCTGATAGCGCAGCAAGGGTTTATGGTATTTGCACAATTTTGCCGTTTTGCACTTGAAGCAGGAACAGATTTTTATCCGCCTCCCCGGTAAAGTCGAAGCTGGTGTTGCCAGTGACCCCGGGGTAATTTCTGAGCCGTGCTAAAGCATTGCGCAGGGCGCGACGCGAGTCAAGATCCTTGCGTTCAAGCAGAGAAAAAAGGATGTTGGCAGAGTCAAAGGCCTGGGCTTCAAGAATGGTGGGGTCTTCGGCGTAGGTTTCGCGATAAAGCCGAATAAATTCCTGCACAATGGGTTGGTTGCTTTCCAGAAAGAATCCATCGACAAAAACTGCTCCTTCCACATAACGTCCGGCCAGGCGCAGTAATTCCGGTGAGTTCCAGCCGTTAATACCCAAAAGCGGCAGATCGTCAATGCCGTAAAAGGCGAGTTGGGGGGCAATTTGACCGATGCGTTCGGCATAATCTGGAATAAACAGGGCATCAAAGGTGGTGGAGGGGTAATCGGGCTCTTCAGGGATGAAGAGAGCATCAAGCTTTTCAGCTTCGGTCTGGGGCTGATAATTTTCTTTTTGACGCCGGGGCGATTTGCCCATCAGGGGTAAAATCTGTTCGCGAAAATCGGTGGCGTCTTCCGGATAGCTTTGCTCAAAGGTCACCAGCCCGCCCAGCTTGAGAACTTCGTCACTGAAAAGTTCAGCCATGGCTCGACCGAGAGGGTTTTCCGGGGCCAGAATCCCAAAGGAGCTGAACCCTTGGTCGTTGATGGCATAACGCGCCAATTTCCGCGCTTGCAACCGAGCGGTTAAGGAATTGCGGAAGACAAACGGGCCGACGTCGGCAATATTCGTGCGCTGAGACAGGGTCAAAATTGGGGTTTCATTGCGCTCCGCTTCGGCGGCGGCGGCAAGGGCCGCCGCGCTGGTCAGGGGGCCAAGCATGGCGATGACACGATCTTCGTTGACGAGGCTGTTGACCGCCAGGCGTGCATTGGTCGGTTCTCCCGCCGTATCGCGATAAAGCACCCGAATCGCAGAGGCTTCGTTCTTGCGCAAGGCCAGAGCCATTTCAATGCCGCGTTGCACCAGGGTGCCGAAGGTTTGGTAGGGGCCACTCAGGGGCAACAGGGCCCCAAGGGTTTGATTTTGCAGCCAGCGGCCCTGGCTGAAACCATCGAGGAGGGTCGCCGCCTCGCTGCGCCAAGGGAAGGTGATCTGACTGGCGACTATCTGGCGCAAGCTGTCGAGGGCTTTTTGTTGCTGATGGGTGGCCAACTGGCGGCGCGCGAGTTGCAACAAGGCATCCTGACCAATGGGGGTATCCCTGAACAGGAAGGCTGCTTCCGCCAGCTGGTCGGCCGCCGCCGGATTTGTCAGCAGCTGATGGGCTGTTTCCAGCAGGTCTTCTGGGTTGCTGCTGCCTGGCAGGGCCTGGCGATAAAAGTAAAGGGCGTGCAAAAAAGATTGCCGACTTTCATAGGCCTGGGCGAGGCCGACAAGCAGAAGTTGGCGATCGCGAGGGTCCATGGTGCTGGTAGCTAGGGGTTGCAAGCGTTCAAGGGCGGCGGTGTGATCGCCCAGCATGGCCAGGGCGTAACCGCTCAGCAGCTGTATTTCGGCCGTTCGTGCGCTTGGTGCCAGGCGGTTCAGATATAAAAGCGCATCAGAATAGTGTTGCTGCTGAATGAAAATACGCCCCAAAAAGGCATAGGCCTGTGGAATCAGCGGAGAATCACTGTAGCGCAGCACAAAGGCGCGAAAGCGCGACAGGGCTTGATCGAATTCACCGCGTTGAAAGGCTCGTTCGGCGGTGGTGAAAACCTGTTGGGCGTCTGCACGTTGCACCGCACTCCCCCCCTCGAAGGGGGCCGCCAGCCCGAGGGTTGGTGGCAGGAATAAGATCCCGATTAAAATAACGTGCAATGCAGCAGATTTCATGGCAACAACCCTGCGGGAGTCAAGTCACGGGATTAATCAAACAGTTCCTTCACTTTATCAAAAAAACCCTTACCCTGGGGATGAATATCTTCGCCACTGACCGCGGCAAATTCTTCAAGCAGCTTGCGTTGTCGTGCATCGAGTTTGGTTGGTACCTCAACGCGCAGAATCACCAGCTGATCGCCGCGACCATAGCCTTGCAGGGAGACAATCCCTTTGCCACTCAGTTTGAAAATTTTGCCGGTCTGAGTGCCGGGAGGAATTTTCAGAGAAACCTTACCTTCCAGCGTCGGAACTTCAATGTCGCTGCCGAGGGCTGCCTGCACAAAGGAAATCGGTACTTCGCACAGCACGTTCTGCCCTTCGCGGGTAAAAATGCTATGGTCTGCGACCGTGATAACGACATACAGGTCGCCCGGTGGGCCACCTTGGCTGCCCGATTCACCTTCACCGCTGAGTTTCAGGCGCGTGTCGGTTTCAACCCCCGCGGGGATTTTCAGTGACAGATTGCGCTTCTGTTTAATGGTTCCGGCGCCTTTGCACTCGGGGCAGGGGTCAGAGATGATGCTGCCCTGACCGCGACAATCCGGGCAGGGGCGCGTCATGCTGAAAAAACCTTGCTGGAAACGCACCTGTCCCGCACCGCGGCAGGTGGTGCAGGTGTGCGGCGCGGTGCCTTTACGCGCACCGCTCCCCCCACAGGTGGTACAGGTTTGTTTGCGCGGCAGTTGCAGGTTTTTTTCGGCGCCAAAGGCCGCTTCTTCAAACGAGATGGTTAAATTGTAGCGCAGGTCTTCACCCCGGCGACCGCGACTGGCGCGCCGCCCGCCGCCACCACCGAAGATATCGCCGAAGATGTCGCCAAAAATATCTTCAAAGGGCGAACCACCGAAATCAAACCCGCCACTGGAAAAACCACCGCCATTCATGCCCGCATGGCCGAATTGATCGTAGGTGGCCCTTTTTTGTGCATCGGACAGCACCGCGTAGGCTTCGGTCAGTTCCTTAAATTTATCCTCGGCCTGTTTGTCACCAGGATTTTTATCGGGATGATATTTGATGGCCAAGCGGCGATAGGCCTTTTTGATTTCGGTATCGCTCGCGTTGCGGTTGACTTCAAGAATTTCATAATAATCACGTTTTGCCAAAACATTAAATCCCGCGGCATCCCGGCGGCAAGGCCGCCGGGATGGATAAAAGTACAGCGTTTAATCGGCCAGGAAAAAAATCATTTATGGACGTATCACCTGCCCGCCCGAGGATGTCGTCCCCGAGTGCTTTTGCCGACGATCCAGGCCTTCGCGTCTGAAAAAGCCGGCCTCCGGCTCAAATTCTGCCGGGGTGACGCTGCCGGAGTCGCCTTGAGGCGCAATTTCTGCGGGGCTCAAGGCGCGCCTAGAAAAGGGGTGAAGAGTTCCCCTATTTTTTAGTGTCGCCAACATCTTCAAATTCGGCATCGACCACGCCGTCGTCGGCACTGCTCTTATCTTCTTCCGGCGCAGCGCCACCTTTCCCGGCATCAGCGTACATGCTTTCAGCCAGTTTATGCGAAGCCTGGGCCAGAGCCTCAGATTTCTTTTGAATTTCGGCAGGCTCACTGCCCTCCATCGCCGTTTTCAACTCGGCCAGAGCACTTTCAATTGACCCTTTGGTCTGAGAATCAACCTTTTCACTATGCTCTTTCAACGCCTTTTCGGTGGTGTAGATCAAGCCGTCAGCCTGGTTACGTGCTTCGATCAGTTCACGCTTTTTCTTATCATCGGTGGCATGAGATTCGGCTTCTTTGACCATGCGATCAATTTCTTCCTGCGAGAGGCCGGAGGATGCGGTGATCTGAATCGACTGTTCTTTGCCGGTGCCAAGATCTTTGGCCGAAACGTGGAGAATGCCGTTAGCATCGATATCGAAGGTAACTTCGATCTGGGGCACGCCGCGCGGAGCCGGTGGCAGACCGACCAGTTCAAAATTACCGATGGTCTTATTATCGGCCGACATTTCACGCTCGCCCTGTAAAACATGTACGGAGACCGCCGGCTGGTTGTCGGCAGCGGTTGAAAAAACCTGGCTTTTTTTGCACGGAACCGTGGTGTTTTTTTCAATCAGCTTGGTCATGACGCCACCGAGGGTTTCAATCCCTAAAGACAGTGGGGTCACATCGAGGAGGAGCACATC
>JAACTI010000329.1 GCA_009993495.1 Deltaproteobacteria bacterium
TCAGCCTGTTGTTAGACCGCGAAAATGTCATAGATCTGTTACTCACTAGGAAGATGCCGAACGACGAACTGCCTTGGGGTTAATACGGAGATGCCTTGGTAGCCGGAAACCCTCAAGAGATGCTTGTCACCGCTGACGATGATCTTCGCACGAGTTTCGATCGCGACAGAGAGGAATTTGTCATCAGAAGGATCATCACAAACAGGCAGCGGCAAGGAAGGCGGATCGCACACCTCCGAATGCACAACGATCAAATCCAATATGGGTTGGATGTCCACATCAGGGAATTTTCCTGAAAGCTCTTCCGACACCCGCTTGTACTCATCAAGGATCTCAGGGCTCACCATCATTCGGATCTTGCCCCGACTCCAAGCTTTCAGAATCGCGGCCGGCGGACCGGAAAAGAAAATGCCGGATACAAGGACGTTTGTATCCAGCACCACCTTCATTACTTGGCTCGCACCTTCTTTACGGCGGCGGCTACATCCACAGGTTTGACCCCGGCCCGCCGGGCTTGGCTGCGAATTTTCGACACCAAGCCATCAAAGTCTTTCATCGACGGAGGCGATATGGTTTTCAGGATCACAACATCGCCTTCCCCAACAACGACGAATTGAACTCCCGGCTTTAATCCCAACCGCTGCCGAACATCCTCCGGAATGACCACCTGACCCTTCGAGGACAACCTAGTCGTCGCCAATTCAGCCATTGCGAACACCCCCCTATGATCTTACCAGGAAGATCCTACAGGGAACGTCAGCGTTTCGCAACCCGCGATCCATTGCCTTTCGACAAAAAGGATTAACTCAAAAAGAGCCGGTCTAACGCTCAGGTTAAGCTGCGGGCCGAGGGGCACGCTTTTATGCCACGCGGCCCAAGATCATCTACACCCGCGGAAAAGCAAAAAGCGTGAACCGAAGGAGCCGTCAGCTTCAGCCTGTTGTTAGACCGCAGAAATAAAAGGCGCTTCCGGCTTTAGTGTGGGTACCCCCCATATCTTGTGGTGCGGAGTTCACAGTGCATCAGGTCGGGGGTTGAGATCGAGACCGCCGCAGTGGAAGTAGATCGCGGCCTTGTAATGGTCCCGGTTCCGGTACCCACACGCCATGAGTTTCACCATCTGGATCTTGCTGTTGATTCCCTCGGCCGTGGCGTTCGTGATCCGATGTTTGAAGTAGGTCAGGAGGTTGGCCAAGTGTCGCTTGAGAGTCTTGGCGGCAACTATGATCGGCGACATCCGCGAGTGCGTCGCCCAGAAGTACCACGAGGCGAAGTACTTCTCGGCGCACTTGGTGTACGAGTATGTCCAGAAATCCCGCAGTGCCTCTTTGATCGCCCAGGCGCGGCTGGTCTTGAGCTTCGCGTTCTTGACGGCCACGAATTCCTCGCGACGCCACTCCGGAACATTCTCTTCGTTACGCAGCCACAGGTACTTCGTGCCCTTCAGCCGTTGGTCGCCACGTTTCGCAAGAACCTTGTGTTCTCCCCTACGCACCTTGTCCACCGCGGAGGTCACCTGCTTGGTGGCGTGAAAACGGTCGAAGACTATCTTCTTGGCGGCCTCGGGAACACAGGCCTGCGTCGCCATGATGTATGGTTCCCACATGTCCATCGCGATCGCCTCGACCTGCGAGAGCTCCTCCTTGGTGAACTGGCGGAAGTAACTCTCCAGACTCTCCTGTTTGCGATCATCCACGACGTATTCCACGGTTCCTCGATCCAGATCGCATACGATGCTCTCGTAGTTGTGTCCTTTCCCCACCGACTTCTCGTCGACCCCGATGCGCACCGGCACCCGCCGCTCCTTCCTGGCCAGGCCGCGGGTGACCGCCTTCATCATCACACCCCACGTCTCGTCCCAAGAGGTGCCCGTCAACCGAGTCACCCCCGTCACGTCGCATTCCTTCAGGGTGTCTATCAACCTCACTTCAAACATCCTCGTGAATTGCGACCTCGGCTCCGCCCACGGCGCCCGAACCTGCTTTACCCCATCCTTTGGACAGTTCGTCCGCGGCAGACAAGCGTGAACATAGGTTTTGCACTGGCAAGTATCAAGGTGCCGCCATACTTGCTCGGCCATGTGGTCGTACACCGGGGCGTACTGCCTGCACGCCGCGCAGACAAACCGCGCGCCAGCCGCTTCCTCAACCCAAACGTCGATACGCTCCGATGCCATGTCCACCTGTACCCTGCTGATCCGCCACGGAGAATCGATGCCCAACAACATCGCGTAAAGTCTGGTGTCTTCCATGCCAGTACCTCCTTGTTGGCTACGGAAGATTCACACCAAATACCGGGAACCTGCCGATTGCTCCCGCGACTACCACGGCGGATCCCGGCATGTTCATGCTTCGCAGCCTCAACCACTATATCTTGTGGCTACCCACACTCGTTCCGGAAGAACCGAAATTATCGGCACCTAACAACAGGCTGAAGCTGACGGCTCACCTGGTGAACTTCCTGAGTGCCCGCAGCTTAGTACTGCTGTACACAAATACGATGACGTATTATAGGTGGCATGATACCATCCTCTTAAACGATGAGGGGGTGGAGATGCCAAGGAAAAGCCCATATGACATTGAGTTGTCCGAAGATGAGCGAACAAGG
>JAACTI010000330.1 GCA_009993495.1 Deltaproteobacteria bacterium
GTACGCTGACTTGCGGGGTCAAAATAACGCATGCGTTCAATAAAATCGCCATAGAACTCAAGGCGCAAGGGCTGATCCGTCTCTACCGGGAAAAGATCGATAATATCTCCGCGCACCGCATAGGTGCCACGATCTTCAACCAGGGGAACATTTTGATATCCAAGTTGATGGAGCTGGTGCAGCAAATCTTGACGTGGATATTCTGCTTCATGCTCAAGACACAGGGTGAGTTCAGCTAGAATCCGGCGCGGAATCACCCGCTGCATCAGGGCGCGCACGGTGGTCACTACGCCATCGAGCTCACCCGCCGCCAATTTCACCAAACTGGCAAGACGGGTTGCTTCAATTTCAGGATGGGGGGTCAGGGGATCGTAGGGACCAAGTTCCCAGTGGGGGAAAAACCCCAGACGTTGCGCCTGGCGGGCAAAAAAACCAAGATCTTCGAATAAACGCTCGGCCTGGTGTTGGTCGCTGCAAACGATCAGCAGGGGTTTGTCCGTGTGGCCAAGGCAGCGCGCCAGCAGATAGGCGTCGGCCGAACCGCTCAGTCCCAACAGCTCAATCGCGCGTTGAGGCTCAGCCAGGGCGCTTAAGAAACTTTGACTGGTGGCCGCGTGAATCTGGGTCGAGGAGTGTGGTTCCATGGCAGACACAACTTTTTTTGCAAGCGCGCGCTAGCGGTGAGGATCAGTCCCGCGGGACGGCGAGCATGCGATCCAGGGCACGCCGGGCTTTTTCTGCGGTTTCTGGAGCGACAGTCACCCGGGGACGCATGGTTTCCAGACAATGAAGCAGATCTTCCAGAGACGTCAGTTTCATGTTCGGGCAGATCAGGGCCTTAGATGGCATAATAAATTTTTTGTGCGGGTTCTGTGTTCGCAAGCGGTGCAGAATGCCCATTTCAGTGCCAATAATGAAGGTAGCGGCGGAGCTGTTGGCGACGTATTCATACATGCCGCTGGTGGAGCAGATATGGTCGGCACGTTCGAGAATTTCCGGTGAGCATTCAGGGTGCGCGATAAAAACCGCATCGGGGTGCGCGCGCCGCGCGGTTTCAATATCCCTGACCTGCAAACGCTCATGGGTCGGACAGTAACCCTCCCAGACATGGCAAACCTTGTCGACGTGCCGGGCAATATAGCGCCCCAGATTGCGATCGGGCACCAGTAAAACTTCGTCGCAATTGAGGGAACGCACGACATTGATCGCATTGGAACTGGTGCAGCAGATATCACTCTCGGCCTTGACCGCGGCACTGGAATTAACGTAGGTAACCACCACCGCTTGTGGGTATCGGGCTTTCATTTTGCGCAGCTCTGCGGGCGTGACCATGTCGGCCATGGGGCAACCCGCGTCATGGCGCGGCAAGAGCACGGTTTTCTGCGGGCTCAGCAGGGCGGCGCTTTCCGCCATAAAATGCACCCCACAAAAGACAATGACGTCCTTGCTGGTGCGGGCCGCCTCAATCGACAGCCCCAGAGAATCACCGGTAATATGGGCGATCTCCTGAATTTCGTCCCGCTGGTAGTTGTGCGCCAGGATGAGAGCATTTTTTTTGTCGGCCAGTTGAAGAATTTTCGCTTGTATTTCCGCTTGTGTCATCGGCTCATTCCCGTCAACTTTGTCTTGTGTCAAAGGGCGAATGCTAGTCGAAAGACCCTGATAAGTCAATTGTTTCAGCGGTGAGCGCAGCTTGACAGAGCGAGTGGCAAACCGCTATCCTCGCTGGGTTTACACTGGCAAATCCCCATGTAAAGGTTTTCTTCTCATGATGAAAGGATCATCATGTTCGGCATAGGCATGACAGAACTTCTGCTGATTGGCGCATTGGCTCTTATGGTATTGGGCCCGAAAAAACTGCCGGACCTGGCTCGTGCCATGGGGCGCGGCCTGGCCGAATTCAAACGCGCGACGGATGAATTCAAAAATACCCTGCAACAAGAAACCCGGGTTGCCGAAACCAAAGAACGGCTGATAAAAGAGGGTAAACTGACGCCGCCTGATTCGGCCCCCGTTTATAACCCCTATGTCGATGGCGAAATCGATCCTGCCAGCGATGCAAGCCACGAAAACCGTGCTTCAGCCCCCCAGGCAGCGTCAAAAATTTCCGAGGAACACCCCGAAAAACAGGAGAGCTCCGATGTCTGAGGAGATGCCCCTGATGTCGCACCTCGACGAATTGCGTAAGCGCTTGATTATCAGTTCGGTTGCCTGGCTGGCGGGTTTTCTCGGCTGTTATTCGGTGGCCGAGAAACTCTTTAAGTATATTTCGCAACCGGTTTACAACGCTCTGCCTTCAGGCAGTTCCCTCGTTTTCATTCAGGCCACCGAACCCTTTTTCACCTATTTGAAAGTTGCTGCCGTTGCTGGGCTCTTGCTCGCCTTGCCGATTATTCTGTGGCAAATCTGGGGTTTTGTCGCGCCGGGGCTGTACCGTAACGAAAAACGCTTTGCCATTCCCTTCGTTTTAATGAGTTGTCTCTGCTTTGGCCTGGGGACTTATTTCGGGTTCTTTTTTGTTTTTCCAACCATCTTCACCTTTCTGATCACTTTCGGCACCGGTACCGGCGAAATCAATGCCATGCTCTCCATGGGCTCGTATCTGAGTCTTTCGACCCGGCTGCTCCTCGCTTTTGGCCTGGTCTTCGAATTGCCGATCATTATCTTTTTTCTCGCCCGCATGGGGGTGGTTGATTACAAATGGCTCGCCGCAAAACGTAAAATGGCCATCTTGCTGGCGTTTGTTATTGGGGCGGTTCTCACCCCGCCCGATGTCTTTTCCCAAGCGTCTATTGCTGTGCCCTTCATTATCCTCTACGAAATCGGAATTCTTGTCGCGCGGTTGTTCGGGAAGAAAAAGGCCCCGGAAGAAGAGGGCGAAGCGTAGAATTTCATTCTGAAATTTTGGTCACTATTCACCCCCCCTGTCTAAGGGTCGTCATCCCCGAGTGATCCTGGCGGGGATGCAGATTTTCAACCCGTTAAACCCCTGGATTCCGGCCTAAATCATGCCGGAATGACGCCCTAGGCGGCGCCTTGAGGCGCGATGGGGCGCGGCTTCTTCGTTGTGCGAAATTGCGGGTGCCCTGAATTTGTGTCGGCAACTGCTTGTCGTCAGGCTTCCATGGGGACAAAAGCCTGCTCAGCGGTTTAATTGGTAGGTGCGCACTGCGCGGTTGTGTTCTTTCAGAGTCGCCGAAAATTCATGGCTGCCATCGCCGCGGGCGACGAAGTAAAGATCGTCGGATTGCGCCGGTTGGACGGCAGCGCGCAGGGCCTCAAGGCCCGGACTGGCGATGGGGCCGGGGGGCAAACCGTGGTGGCGATAGGTGTTGTAGGGCGAGGGGGTTTCCAGATCCCGGCGGGTGAGGTTGCCATTGAAATCGGGCAGGGCATAAATCACCGTCGGGTCGGTTTGCAAACGCATGTCGCGCTGCAGGCGATTATGAAATACCGCCGAAATAAGAGGCATTTCGTCAGCCAGAGCACTTTCTTTCTGGATAATCGAGGCCAGGGTCACCAGCTGGTGGCGGTCGAGGGATGCTGCGGCGGCAGGCTTGGGCAGGCGAGCGTACTGGCGTTCAAACTCTTTGAACATGGTACGCAAAATATTCTCAGCAGTAACTCCTTGAGCAAACTGGTAGGTTTCCGGGAAAAGATAACCTTCCAGATCGCTGGCCGGTATTTTAAGGGATTGCAGCAGCAAGGGATCGCGTGCCGCCGCGAGCAATGCCTCGGCATCAACCAGGCCGACTTCGGCACCGCGCTGGGCTATTTGACGCAGGCTAAAACCTTCGGGGACGGTGAAGCGGAGCTGATCGACATCGCCCAGTTGCAGGCGGTGCAAAATTTGCGGCAGGCTGGCCTTAGCGCTGAAGCTGTAATGCCCCGCCTGAATATTGACCAGTTCGGGGTTAAATTTCGCCAGCAAACGCAGGGCCAGGGCCGAACGGATCACCTGTTGGTTTTCAAGCTTGCGCGCCACCTGGATAAGGGATGCGCCGGGTTCGACCTCTAATCGCACAGTCGCAGGCGGGGTCATGGGTGTCAGGGCCCACCAGCCGCTGATGCCGGTGAGGGCCAGCAAGAGGATAAAAATTAATCGCAGGCGCAAAAGAAAAACAACCTTCGTCGATTTAGAGGTTGAAGCGGTTTTCGCTGCCATCGCGCAGGCGCTCAATGTTGCTGCGGTGCCGCCAGATGATGAAACCGGCAATTACCAGGGTTGCGCCGGCGAGAACGGCTGAACGTTCAAACAGAAAAACCAGCCCGGGAGCCGCCGCCGCAGTGATGACGGACGCCAGGGAGATAAAACGCCAGCGATAAAGAATCAAACTGAAGATGACCAGCCCGCAGAGCACGGTGAGAGGCGAGAGCACCAGCAGCACGC
>JAACTI010000050.1 GCA_009993495.1 Deltaproteobacteria bacterium
GCTACCGTCAATTTTATCAGCTTGGTGCCGAAGTCATCGGCGTTGAAAGCCCCCTGGTCGATGCGCAGGTGCTGGCCATGCTTCATCAGTTTTTTGGTGCCGCAGGCATTGATTCCGTGCAATTACACATCAATTCTCTGGGGTGTCCCGCGTGTCGACCGGCCTATCGTCAACAATTGATTGATTTCCTCGAAGAGCGCCTTGCCACCCTCTGTGGCGATTGTCAGCGACGTTATCAAACCAATCCTCTGCGGGTGGTCGATTGCAAGGTGCCAGGCTGCCAGACTGCGACCCTTGGTGCGCCTTCGGTCCTCGATCATCTGTGTCAAGCTTGTGAAACGCACTTTACAGCAGTACAGACCAATATGCGGGCACTTGATATTCCTTACGTGGTCAATGCCCGCATGGTGCGGGGCCTCGATTATTATGTTCGCACCACCTTTGAAATGGTCACCGATCAACTGGGATCACAAAATGCGGTTGCGGCGGGCGGGCGCTATGATGGTCTGGTCGAAAGTCTGGGCGGCCCGCCACTTCCGGGGATTGGTTTTGCGATTGGCCTTGAGCGGCTGGTGCTGATGAAAGGGCAGGGGCAGATTCAGGCCAAACGACCAGATATTTTTCTCGCCGCCCTTGGCGAAGCGGCCAGTGCCCACGCCTTTGTGCTCATGGCCCAACTGCAACGGGTGGGTATTTATGCCGAAATAGATTACACGGCAAAAAGTTTGAAATCGCAGCTGCGCCGGGCGAACAAGTTAAAAGCACGTTATACCTTGGTGCTTGGCGACACGGAATTGGAACAGGGCCGTGCAGAACTTAAAGATATGGATCAGAGCGAAGCGCGTCCGATAGACCTTGGCCGATTGATAGAAACCATGCAGCAGCTCGCGCCAACCGCCGCTTGACCTGACCCATGGCCTGTCCTTATAATTCGTCGCCCTGAATTTCAGGAACAGCGACAGCTTGTTTTATCTCAACATCAAGAACCATGGAGGCTCACTTGAACGATACCTTGGGAAGTTGGAAACGCTCACATTATTGCGGCTCGGTTACGGCTGATCAATTGGGGCAGGATGTCTGCGTCATGGGTTGGGTGCAGCGCCGTCGTGACCACGGCGGATTGATTTTTATTGACCTGCGCGACCGTGAAGGTGTTTTGCAACTCGCCCTCGACCCCGACCGTGATCCCGCCGCGCATCAGAAAGCCGAGGCGGTGCGCAATGAATTTGTGGTAGCGGTCATCGGTAAGGTTTCCCCCCGGCCTGATGGTACGGTCAATCCTAAAATGAAAACCGGCGAAGTCGAAATTGAAGTGCGAGAGTTAAAAATCCTCAATCGCTCGGAAACCCCACCCTTCATGCTCGACGAATTCACCGATGTCGCCGAAAATATTCGCCTGAAATATCGCTATCTCGATCTGCGTCGCGCCTCGGTTCAAAGCTGTCTCATGTTGCGCCACCGCGTCACTCGCACCGTACGGGCCTATTTGGATGAAAATGGTTTTCTCGATATCGAAACCCCGGTTTTGACTAAAAGCACTCCTGAAGGTGCGCGTGACTATCTGGTGCCGAGCCGGGTCAACAATGGTCAGTTCTACGCACTTCCCCAGTCTCCACAACTCTTCAAGCAGCTTTTGATGATCTCGGGGTATGACCGTTATGCTCAAATTGTGAAATGTTTTCGCGACGAAGATTTGCGTGCCGACCGTCAACCGGAATTCACCCAGATCGATTGTGAAATGAGCTTTGTCGATCGCGAAGATGTTATGACCATCATGGAAGGCATGATTGCGCGTGTTTTTAAAGAAACGCGCGCGATTGAATTGAGCCTGCCCATGCGTCGCATGACCTATGCCGAGGCTCTGGACAAATACGGCGTCGATAATCCCGATTTGCGTTTTGATCTCGAACTGGTCGAAATCACCGCGCTGGTTAAAAGTTGTGGTTTTAAGGTTTTTGCCGAGGTTGCCGCCGGTGGCGGCATGGTTAAAGCACTCAATGTTAAAGGCGGCGCCGGCTTCTCGCGCAAGGAACTTGATGAATTTACCGCTTTTGCCGCCATTTACGGTGCCAAGGGGCTGGCCTGGGTCAAAATGACCGCAGAAGGTTGGCAGTCACCGATTGCCAAATTTTTCAAACCCGAAGAATTGAGCGCACTTGAAAAAGCACTTCAGGCGGAGGAGGGCGATTTGTTGTTATTTGTTGCCGATTCCGCCAAGGTTGCCAATGAATCCCTGGGCCGCTTACGTCAGCACCTTGGTCAGAAGCTTGGCCTGGCGAGTAAGGAAAAGTACAGCTTTTCCTGGGTGACTGATTTCCCGATGCTCGAATGGGATGAAGAAGAAAAGCGCCATGTGGCCGTGCATCATCCTTTTACGGCGCCCCTTGACGAAGACGTGGCTTTACTTGAAACCGACCCCGGCAAAGCGCGTGCTAAGGCCTATGACCTGGTGCTCAATGGCTCGGAAATCGGCGGGGGATCTATTCGTATTCATGACCAGGCGATTCAGCAGAAGATTTTTTCACTCTTGGGAATTGGTGAAGAAGAAGCCCAGGAAAAATTTGGATTTTTACTCGATGCCCTCAGTTATGGAGCGCCACCTCATGGAGGGATTGCCTTTGGTCTCGATCGCCTGACGATGATTCTGGCGGGAACCGATTCCATCCGTGATGTCATTGCCTTTCCCAAAACCCAAAAAGCCACCTGTCTGCTTTCTGAGGCACCGGGGGTGGTTGCCGAAAAACAATTGCAGGAACTGGGCATCCGTTTACGTAAACCCGTCAACCAAGGTAAACGGGAGTAGAAGCGATTCCCTTGATCTCTTTACGAGGCATACTGGTTTTCATAGGTTGTCTGTGGCTGGCGGGCTGCGCCCGCCAGCCACAGACCGAACTGCAAATTGTACGTGATGAGGTCGCCAGGGCCTATGCGACAGGAGCCAGTATTCTGGCAGCACAGGATTATCGCCAGGCGGCAGAGGCTTTGCACCAGGCTGAAATTCTGGTCTACCGTAAAGACTACTCCGAGGCCCGTGATCTTTTAAATCGCGCCTTGATCAATGCCACACGCGCCAGTTCACTGGCCGAAGAAAAAAAACGTTTACTCATAGAAGACGTCCATATAAAACCACAAGAATTGCCCGCGCCTGCGCCCGCAAATGTGGAACCCCCACCCGCTAAACGGCCCCCCCGCCCTGACTCAGCCCAAACGCCACCGCCGCCCCCGGAAAAGAAGGTTCGGTTGCTGATACAGGTGCAGGTTGCCCCAGGAGAAACCCTGTTTACTCTGGCCGGTCGACGCGATATTTACGGTGATTCTTTGCTCTGGCCGCTGCTCTACAAGGCCAACCGCGACCAAATTAAGGATCCACAAGAAATTTTTGCTGGTCAAATCTTTACCATCCCCCGTGACAAAAGCGTGCAAGAGCAGAATGCGGCACGCGACGAAGCGCGTAAGTCTCCTCTGTTCAGTCATTAATCCATCCTGATTTCTGCTATTTGGGGCACTAATCGCACGGGCGGATGAGGCTCAACCGCCGGTGATTTTGCTTGACAGCCTAGGGGAGAGTTTGCATACTGTATACAATATTTGTGAAAAATCTTCGCATCTGTTGTGCCAGTTTTTATGGCAAGATTGACATTCATTGCCTTCAATTTAGTCGCTTATGTTCGCCTTTGGCGATCCAAAACCACCTGCAAGGAGAGAGAAATGTCTGAAAAAACAGCTACAATTGTCTGGACAAAAATTGATGAGGCCCCGGCGATGGCAACCTATGCCCTTCTGCCGATCGTACAGGCCTTTAGTAAGGGCACAGGGATCGAGGTAAAAACCTGCGACATTTCACTCGCGGCCCGCATTATTGCGACTTTTCCCGACCGTCTGCGCGATGATCAAAAGATTCCCGATAATCTGGCCTATCTTGGTGACCTGGTAAAAAAACCTGAAGCCAACATTATCAAATTGCCCAATATCAGTGCCTCGGTACCACAACTTAAAGCGGCAATCAAAGAATTGCAATCTCAAGGCTACGATCTGCCGGATTACCCGGAAGAGCCTCAAAATGATGCTGAAAAGACCATTCAGTCCCGTTATGCCGTCTGTTTGGGCAGCGCGGTCAACCCCGTGTTACGCGAAGGCAACTCCGACCGGCGGGCCGCTGCCTCAGTTAAGAAATTTGGTCAGAAAAATCCTCATCGCATGATGCAACCATTTGCGAGTGATTCTACCGCTCACGTCGCCCACATGACCGCCGGTGATTTTTATGCCAATGAAAAATCGGTAACAGTCGCGCAGGGCAGTGCCTTTAAAATCGAACTGCTTGGCAAAGACGGCCAGACGACCCTGCTGAAAGATGGGCTTAACTCCGTTGATGGCGAAGTTCTTTCGGGCACCTTTCTGAGTAAAAACGCCCTGCGTGCGTTCTACACCGAGCAGATTGCCGCCGCTAAAAAAGAGGGCATTCTGCTCTCTTTGCACCTTAAAGCCACCATGATGAAAGTTTCCGACCCGGTGATGTTCGGCCATGCCGTGATGGTCTATTTTGAAAAAGCTCTGAGCAAACATGCCGAGACCCTCAAGAAAATTGGTTTTAATCCCAATCAGGGCATTGGTGATCTCTACGGTCGCCTGAGCCAGCTGCCCGAAGCCAAGCGTGCCGAAATCGAAGCCGACATACAAGCGGTTTATCAAGAACAACCTGAACTGGCAATGGTTAACTCAGCCAAGGGAATCACCAATCTTCATGTTCCCAATGACGTCATCATTGATGCTTCCATGCCGGTGGTTATTCGTGACGGCGGCAAGATGTGGGGCCGTGATGATCAGCTCCACGACACCAAGGCCATGATTCCCGATCGCTGCTATGCCCAGTTTTATCAAGTTGCGATTGATGATTGTAAAAAACACGGTGCCTTTAACCCCGCGACCATGGGCAGCGTTGCCAACGTTGGTCTGATGGCGCAAAAAGCCGAAGAATATGGTTCGCATCCGACGACCTTTATCATCCCCGCCGATGGCAAGGTGCGGGTGATTGATGAAGCCGGTCAGGTGTTGATGGAACACGCGGTTGAGGCAGGTGATATCTGGCGGATGTCGCGGGCCAAGGATATCCCCATTCAGGACTGGGTCAAGCTCGCGGTCAGTCGTGCCAAGGCCAGTGGCGAACCGGCCATTTTTTGGCTCGATGCCAAACGCGCTCATGATGCGCAGATGATTGCCAAGGTCGAAAAATATCTCAAAAATCACGACACCACCGGCCTGGATATTCGGATCATGGCTCCGATTGAGGCGATGGAATTTTCCTGCGAGCGTGTGCGTAAGGGCCTGAATACCATTTCGGTCACCGGCAACGTGCTGCGTGACTACCTGACTGACCTCTTCCCGATTCTGGAACTGGGAACCAGTGCGCGTATGCTGTCAATCGTGCCTCTGCTTGCTGGTGGCGGACTGTTTGAAACCGGAGCTGGCGGTTCAGCGCCTAAACATGTCGAGCAGTTGATCAAAGAAAACCATTTCCGTTGGGACTCCCTCGGCGAGTACTGTGCTCTGGTGCCGTCTCTGGAGATGATTGCCGCCAATACGGGCAGCCAAAAAGCGAAAATTTTGGCTGAAACTCTCGATCAGGCGATTATGGGTTATCTCGAAAATCAGAAATTACCCTCACGCAAGGTCAAAGAAATCGACAATCGTGGTGGCTCTTTTTACCTCGCGCTCTACTGGGCTCAAGCCCTGGCCGAACAATCCCAAGATGCCGAACTTAAGGCGCGTTTTACCCCTGTGGCCGCCGCGTTAGCAAAAAACGCCGCCAAAATCGATGCCGAATTGATTAAGGTTCAGGGTGCCCCGGTGGATCTGGGTGGCTATTACCATGAAGATGTGCAAAAAACCGCGGCGGCGATGCGCCCCAGCGCAACGTTCAATGCCATTATCGATGCCTTGGGCTGAAATCCAGGGCTGTAAACGGACGTTAAAAAACCTCTCGGTAAGGCTTCAAGCCTACCGGGAGGGCCGGGAGCTTCGACCCCTGGGGAAATTCTTGACAGTCTGAAGGCGTTTGTATAGTCTGAGCGCTGTTTTGCTCGAATTCCCCGATATTTCGGGCTGGTTTTTAACTGGCTCATTCCATCCTAAAGGAGAGATAAAATGGCAAGACCAAAAATTGCACTGATTGGTGGCGGACAAATTGGCGGTGTATTGGCACAGCTCTGCGCTCTGCGCGAACTCGGTGACGTGGTACTCTTTGATATTGTCGAAAATATGCCCCAAGGCAAAACCCTTGACATTGCTGAAGCCGCGCCGGTTGACAACTTTGATGTCAGTGTCACCGGTACCAACAGCTATAAGGATATCGCCGGTGCCAACGTGGTTATTGTTACCGCCGGTCTGCCGCGTAAACCGGGCATGAGCCGCGATGATCTCATCGGGGTCAACTCTAAGATCATGACCAGCGTTGCCGAAGGCATACGCGACAACGCTCCCGATGCTTTTATCATCGTCATCTCCAATCCCCTCGACGCCATGGTGACCCTGTGTCAAAAAGTTACCGGCTTCCCGGCCTGTCGCGTTATGGGCCAGGCCGGCGTGCTCGATTCCGCGCGTTTCCAGGCTTTCATTGCTTGGGAGCTGGGGGTTTCCGTACGCGACGTTAACGCCATGACCCTCGGTGGTCACGGCGATACCATGGTGCCTCTGGTGCGTTACGCCTCAGTCAATGGCATTCCCGTGATGGAATTGCTTGAACAGAAATACGGCAGTGCCGCCAAAGCTCAGGAAGTGATGACCGCCATGGTCGAGCGCACCAAGGCCGCTGGTGGTGAAGTTGTTAAACTCCTCGGCAATGGCAGTGCTTTTTACAGCCCGGCCTCTTCAGCAATCGCAATGGCCGAGGCGATTTTGAAAGATCAAAAACGTGTTCTGCCGACCTGTGCATTGCTCAACGGTGAATTCGGCGTTGACGGTTTCTATGTTGGCGTACCCTGTGTTCTGGGTGCTGGCGGGGTGGAAAAAATCATTGAATTCAAGCTTGACGCAACGGAGCAAGCGCTGATGGACAATTCCGTGGCCGCCGTTAAAGAACTTGTCGGCAGCATGAATCTTTAAAAATTTCTGGTTTGAAACCTGATGAAGAGGGGTAGTTGCGCAACTACCCCTCTTCATCAAGAAAAGACATTGCGATATTTGAATTATTGGATTTAATGCGGAAATTTTCTATGCAAGCTTCGGCGGAAGATAAAATAAATTTGATGACAGATTTTTCTGGCACAGGTTTTTCCCTTGTGATAGGATTCCGCCGCTTTGCAAAAGCCGTTTTTGGGGAACGGTCATAAACGTACAAAGGAGAGAGAGACGAATGAGCGGTGCGAAAGCAAGAATAGAAATCATCGAACGCTACTGCAAAGGGTGCAGCATTTGTGTAGAGTTCTGCCCCACCAAGGTGCTGGCGATGGATGCTTTTGTGGTAAAAGTTGAAAATGCAGATGCCTGTATCGCCTGTAACCAGTGCGAACTGCGTTGTCCCGACTTTGCCATTAAAGTCCACAAGCTTTAATTGAGACAGGAGGTCAGTTCGTGGCTAAAAAAGTAGCGTTAATGCAAGGAAATGAGGCCTGCGCCCAAGGGGCCCTTTATGCTGGCTGTGATTTTTTTGCCGGTTATCCGATAACTCCATCAACGGAAGTTGCCGAAGTTTTATCGATTGAGTTGCCTAAAATTGGGGGCAAATTTATTCAGATGGAAGATGAGATCGGTGCGACGGCGGCCTTGATTGGTGCCGCATTGACCGGTGCCAAAGCCCTGGACTCGACGTCCGGTCCGGGCATGTCCCTGAAGCAGGAACTCCTCGGCTATGCCTGCATCGCCGAAATCCCCTGCGTCATTGTTAACGTCCAGCGCGGTGGCCCATCGACCGGCATGCCGACCGGCCCTGGACAGTCAGATATGCAGCAGGCCATGTGGGGCACCCACGGTGACCATGCGGCCATTGTCTTGACTCCGGCGTCCTGCCAGGAAATTTACGAAGAAACCGTGCGCGCTTTTAATCTTGCTGAAAAATACCGCATGCCGGTTCAGATTCAGCTGGATGAAATCTGTGCCCACATGCGTGAGCGTGTGACCTTGGCCGAGCCGGGTGAACTCGAAATTATCAATCGTGAAAAGCCCTCGGTTTCACCGGCTGATTATAAACCTTACGATGCCACTAAGGGCATGGTGCCGCCCCTGGCCACTTATGGTAGCGGCTATCGTTTTCATGTCACCGGTCTGAATAAGGCTGCCGACGGTTTCCCGACCACCAAGGCCGAACTGGTGGATGCCGAAGAGCGTCGTCAGATCGACAAGGTCATGTTTAATTTGGCCGATATCCAAAAAAATGAAGAATATCTTTTAGATGATGCCGAGGTGATTTTGTTCGCCTATGGATCAACCAGTCGTAGCGCTCGTTATGCGGTGAATGAGCTGCGTAAAGAAGGGGTTAAGGCGGGGATGTTCCGCCCTCTGACCATGTGGCCTTTCCCCGATGATCGGGTCGCTGAGTTATCCAAGCAGGCCAAGGCAATTGTCTGTCCCGAAATGAACCTCGGCCAGATGGTGCGTGAAGTTCAGCGTGTGGCGCAGGGCCGTTGTACGGTTGCCCATATTGGGCGTGTTGATGGTGAGCCGATCAATCCCGGCCAAATCATCGACAAAGTGAAGGAGGTTCTTTAATGGCTTACGATTACGAAAAATCTATCCGTCCGGGTAAATTGCCTCACATTTGGTGCCCCGGCTGTGGTCATGGCATTATTATGAAAGGTCTGATCCGGGCCATGGACACCTGCAACCTTGACCGTAACAATACGGCGGTTGTTTCGGGTATTGGTTGCGCCAGCCGTCTGCCCGGTTACCTTGATGCCTGCACGCTGCACACCGCTCACGGCCGTGCCGCTGCTTTTGCAACCGGCGTTAAAATGGCTAAACCTGAGATGACGGTGCTCGTGGTGGGTGGTGACGGTGACGGAACCGCGATTGGCGGTAATCATTTTATCCATGCTTGCCGGCGCAACATCGACATGACCTATATCATCATGAACAACAGTATTTACGGTATGACCGGGGGTCAATTTTCGCCTTGTACCCCCACCGGCGCCTTGGCTTCAACCACAGTTTATGGCAACCCTGATCCAACCTTTGATATCGCTAAACTGGCGATTGGTGCTGGCGCAACTTTTGTCGCACGGGGTACAGCCTATCACGCCGCCCAGATCGACAAACTGATTGCCGAAGGTATTCAACACAAGGGCCTTGCCGTAATTGAAATCCTTGACGATTGCCCCACGACCTATGGTCGGCGTAACAAGTTTCGCAGTGTCATCGACATGATGAAACGTTTGAAAGATATTGCAGTGCCTGTTGCGGCGGCGGCCAAAATGACTCCTGAGCAGCTTGAAGGCAAGGTACTGACCGGCGTATTGCATAAAGAAGAGCGTCCGGAATACACCGAACAATATGCCGAGGTTATCAAACGCGCCCAGGGCGTCTGATCATAAGAGGAGAAATGTGTCATGGCACAAAGATATGAAATTCGTTTTTCCGGTGCTGGTGGTCAGGGTCTGATTACTGCCGGAATTATCCTTGCTGAGGCGGCCTCAATTGTCGAAAGCAAATATGCTGTTCAGTCTCAAAGTTACGGGCCCGAAGCACGCGGTGGAGCGTCAAAATCCGAAGTTATTATTTCGGATGAACCCATCGATTACCCCAAGGCAACCATCGTTGATGCTTGCCTGGCGATGACGCAAGTCGCTGCCGATAAGTATGCCAATGGCATCAAGCCGGGCGGTGTTTTACTTATCGATTCTGACTTTGTTAAAAACGTTCCCCAGGGCGATTTTAAAGTTGTGCAAATTCCCATTATGCGCACGGCCAAAGAAGATGTCGGTCGCGAAATTGTCGCCAACGTTGTGGCTCTGGGAGCGATGATCGCCCTGACGGATGTGGTTTCGCGTGAAGCCGGAGAAAAAGCCGTTTTGGCCAAAGTTCCTGAAGCCTTTATTGATCTCAACAAAAAAGCCTACAGTATTGGCTTTGAGAAAGTAAAAGAGGCTTTGGCCCAGCAATAAGGTTTTGTATTTTTCTTGCAAGCTTGGTATCCTTCGACCCGGTATTTTAACCGGGTCTTTTTTTACTTACTCTCTAAATTTCGAAAGGTTCAATATGAAACGCATCTTTTGGTTATTTTTGGTTTGTTTAATCGCGGTGCCGGCCGTGGCCGAAGAGCTGAAAACCGATAAAGAAAAAATCAGCTATGCCATCGGCATGAGTATCGGCAGTGATATGCAACGCCAGGAACTGGATCTCGACGTTAAATTGCTGGCAGATGGACTAAGCGCGGCCTACGCTGATCAAGAAACTCTCCTCAGTCAGGAAGACATGGTTAAAACATTGGTGGCCTTCCAGCAGAAAAAACAGGCGGAACTCCAGGCCAAAGCAGCAGAAATCGGCGACAAAAACAAGGCCGCCGGGCAAAAATTCATGGGCGAGAATGCCACGAAAGAAGGGGTTAAAACCACCGCCAGTGGCTTGCAATATGAAGTTCTGACCGAAGGGCAGGGCGCCACTCCGACAGCGGATGACAAGGTTACGGTTAATTACCGCGGGACACTGGTCGATGGCACCGAATTCGACAGTTCCTACAAGCGTGGTGAGCCGGTCAGCTTTCCGGTCAATGGCGTTATTGCTGGGTGGACTGAGGCTCTTCAGTTAATGAAAGAAGGCGATAAATTCCGTCTGGTTATCCCAGAAAATCTTGCTTACGGAGAACGCGGTGCCGGACAACTCATTGGTCCCGGCAGCACGCTGGTTTTTGAGGTTGAGCTGATCAAGGTTGAAAAAAAGAAATAAGGTAAAAATCCCCCCCCCTCGCAGCCACGCTTTGGGGGGAATTTTTTTATTTTCTGCCATAGGTGCCGGATGAATTGCTGCTTGCGCTTATTTTTCTTCAATGATTTCTGCTGTAAAAACATATAAGCGTGCGTCTGCCGACTGCCAGGCGTCGTCTGGCAATCCCGCCTTTCTACAGGTTTGCTCAAGAAATGTTTGACGATCCCAGCCCTGTTCGGTAGCGACCTGCGGAAGTAAAACGCCACGTCTGCCGTTGTGTTCGAGGTAAATTCCGTGCTTCCCGACTTCGATAAGGTGTGGATCGGAAATTTTCTGCAAGGGTGAAAGAACCGATATATCCAAGGTGTATTTGCCCAGATCCGCCGCCGTCATGGGCCGAAAGCGCGGATCTTCCGTGGCGGCGGCGACGGCCATGCGGGTGACTTCAAGATACAGCGGTTGACTGCTGACGAAA
>JAACTI010000051.1 GCA_009993495.1 Deltaproteobacteria bacterium
GCTTTGCGGCTCTGCGCGAGGCGCCCTTGACGTTTAACGGTCATTTTTACTCCAAGGTTCCTGAACAGTTACCAAAATTTTTAAAAAAGTATCTCTTCCGCTTTGTCGTCATTGGGGTCGAGAGCCCGATGACGCGGATCGTGTAAATCTAATTCTGGAGCTTAGCTTCCGGCAGGTTCAGCAGAAACCGCCAGGCGGGGATCACGTTAATCATCCCGGAATCAACCGGTATCTGTTTTCTTCACGCCGCTGCGTCACAATCGTGCCTTGTGACCGTTTCTGTTCGGTCATAGCTTCAGCAAGGCGGTGGTTTCACGTTTGCAGATTTGCTGATCGGCCATGGATTCGCACACCTGAACCAGCACGTGCAACGTCCCTTGCCCTCCGGCACTATTAACCTCGCGACCCGTTTTTGTTTTGGAATAAAAGATGTCCTTTGTTTCTCGGCGTAGCACCGTGAACACCAGGTTTTCCAAAAGATGGCCTGAGCTGATCAAGATACCGGCGCTGATCGAGGTTACCAGCGCGTGTTCAACAGCGTAAAATTTTTGAGGCTGGTCTTGACCCAGGCGAGGGAAGCGTCAAAGATGCGTACCTTGTTTTCAGCGCTCATCAAACAGGCCGTACCTGTTCTGCTGCGTGGTAGGATGAGCGCACCAGGGGCCCGGCTTCGACATGCCGGAAACCAAGTTGCCGGCCATGGGCGGCCAGTTCGGCGAATTCGTCTGGGTGGAGATAGCGCTGAACTGCGGCATGATTTCGACTCGGCGCCAGATATTGTCCCAGGGTCAGAATATCGCAATTCACTTCACGCAGATCCGTCATCACTGCCAGAATTTCCTCAGGCTCTTCACCCAGGCCGAGCATCAATCCTGACTTGCTGGTGATCTGCGGTGCCAGCGTTTTTATGCGGCGCAGCAGATCGAGACTGCGCTTATAGGCGGCTTCAGGACGAACCTGCGGATAAAGGCGCGGAACAGTTTCCATGTTATGGCCCAAGATATCGGGGTTGGCAGCCAGTATAAGTTTCAGGGCAAGGCTTTCTCCCTGCAAGTCGGGAATCAGCAGCTCAATGCGACAATGAGAACGGCGGCGAATCTGCCGCACCAGGTCGGCAAATTGGCCGGCACCGCCGTCGGGCAGGTCATCACGTGTCACCGAAGTAATTACGGCGTGACGCAGTTCAAGCTCGGCAATTGCCTGAGCAATTTTGTTATTTTCGTCGGGATCCGGAGGTAAGGCTTCTGCTTGCTCAATGTTGCAAAAACGACAGCTGCGGCTGCACCTATCCCCTAAAATCATAAAAGTGGCGGTGCCGTTGTTCCAGCATTCACCCTGGTTGGGACAGGCCGCGCTGCGGCAAACCGTGTTTAAGCCTTGTTGGCGATGATAACCCTCGATGCGCGCATAATTTGCACCACCAGGCAGAGGCACCTTCAGCCAGGGGGGCTTGCGCAATTGAGAAATAGGGTCAGGCGGAGGTTGAGTCATGGGCGATTACAGGTTTCAGCGGGGCGCAGCACAGCAGACTGGTTGCACAGCCTGCTGTGCTGCGGGAAGCTCAAAGCGGTTCAAAATTCGTTTTATCGACGCCACACAAGGGACAAACCCAGTCATCGGGAATGTCCTTGAAGGCGGTGCCGGGGGCAATGCCACTGTCGGGGTCACCCAGGGCCGGATCATAAATATAATCACAGATAATACAACGATACTTGTCCATTGGTACCTCCATCGGGTTAAATTTTCAGGAACTTTAGCAGACCTGAAAAATTATGACAACATGGGTCAGATATTTTTTCGCTGTCGATATGTCCCAGGTCAGATTTAGGAAGTTTACCCCCTTGCGACTTGCCGTCAACCCAAAGAAGAACCCTCTGCGGATAAATGATAGACTTTTGTTACCGGAGTCGCCGATTATGCTAGGGTCACCAAACTTACCCGTTGAGAAGAAAGGGGAAAAATGCATCCAGCCTCTTATCGAGCGGTGTTGTTTGATCTGGACGGAACCCTACTGCAAGTCCAGATGCACAACTTTATACCGCAATATATCAGCGCATTTCATGCCTACTGCCGAGATCTGACCAGCCACCAGCGTTTGCAGACAGCGATGCGCGCCGGCATTCATCTGCTGCTTGAAACTGAAGATGGTGCGCGCACCAATCAGCAGCGGCTTTTTGATTTTGTCGCCGCGCAGCTCGAGCTGGATGTTCCTCTTCTTGGCCAACGCTACGCCGATTTTCTGGCGAGCGATTACGAGTTTCTGGCTCCGGCCATTGAGTCCCTACCCCTGGCGAACGCGTTGGTCAACATCTGTACGCGCGCTAAAATACCGGTGGTGCTGGCAACCAATCCGGTATTCCCACGCCAGTTAATTGAAGCGCGTTGTCGTTGGGCGGGGGTTGATTTGGCGGCTTTTGATCTGGTTACAAGTTTGGAAAACAGCTGTTACTGCAAGCCGCAACTCGGCTATTTTTATGCCCTGGCTGCGCATCTGGGGGTAGAGCCACAAGACTGCCTGATGGTGGGCAACGACACCAGCCACGACCTGGCCGCGGGTGAAACGGGGATGACCACCTGGTTGGTTGATACCTGGATTATGGTGCGCAAGGGGCTGAATTTTACCCCCCATTTCCGCGGCAATCATCAGCAGCTTTATGATTTTCTACACCTTCACCTGCCGGCGAAACAGGATGAGATCTGAATTTCTCCAGGGAATGGGATAAATTCTCTTGCCGCTGAGTCTGGAAATTATTATAATTCTTCGGATTATTTAAATTCCATCTGCACGCGCAGGGGCACAACAGGGAGACAGCTTATGGCACGTTTGGTAGAAAACCCTGATCTGGCATTTCGTTTGGCCCGGGCAATTGTTTCCGATGTCGCTCTGTACAACCAGGATAAGGTCAAAGAGGGCATTGAGAAGGACAGCATCTTTACTCTGCTGCAAGACGAACTGCAAGAAGGTCGGGAACATTTTTTTTCGCGAGTTTCGCCCGGTTTGGACAACCGCGAGCAGATGTACGAACGCGCAATTGTCGATGTCATGATCAAGCAGGCGGGCAAAATTGAAAGCACGATCTGGTAGATGGAGGAACTCCGCACCTTGGTTTTTGACGCGGAGCTTTCAGCGCAGCGTCTCGACATTTTTCTGGGAGCTGAGCTGCCAGGCGTCAGTCGGACGCAGATCAAACGTCTGATCGAAGAGAATCGGGTTCAGGTCAATGGTGCTCCGGCGAAAGCCTCAACCCGTCTGCGCGGTGGCGAAGAAATCCGGATTCACTGGCGGCCGCCTCAAGCACCGACAGCTCTATCCGAAGCGATTTCGCTACAGGTTCTGTACGAAGATGGCGATGTGATTGTGATTGACAAGCCGGCTGGCATGGTGGTACACCCGGCGGCCGGCCACCCCGGGGGAACGCTGGTCAACGCCCTCTTGCACCATTGTCAAGATCTGTCGGGAATTGGTGGCGAATTACGACCCGGCATTGTTCATCGTCTCGACAAAGACACCTCGGGAGTCATGGTAGTCACCAAAAATGACCAAACCCATGTCGCCCTGGCGCAGCAATTTAAGCAACACACGATTAACCGCCGCTATCTGGCACTGCTGCATGGCGTTTTGACTCCCATGAGCGGTCGCATTGACTCTGCCATCGGTCGGCATCCCAATCACCGCCTCAAAATATCGAGCAGCAGCCGTCACCCCAAAGAGGCAACCACCCACTGGCGTGTTTTAGAGGTGTTCGAAGCCGATCGCCTGAGTCTGGTCGAGTTGCGCCTTGAAACGGGCCGTACACATCAGATTCGCGTCCATTTTTCCGAGCGCAACCTGCCCCTGGTTCACGACCCGCTCTATGGTGGCCGCGCCCGCACTGCGGCGCTCACGGACACCCGGCTGCGAAAATTGGCACAGCAGCTGCCGGGGCAGGCGCTCCATGCGCGGCTGCTGGGTTTTATCCATCCGCGGCAACAGCGGTATCTTGAATTCAGCAGTGAGCCTCCCGCGGCCCTGGCCGAACTGCTCACCTATCTGCACCAGAAGTACGCAGTGGCCCCGTTTCCCCAGGAGTTTTCATGAAAAAACAACGTGCCGATAAAATTCATTATTTTCAGCCCGACTGGGCGACAGATCAACCGAACCTGCTGGCCGGGTTTTCTACCCGCCATGGTGGCGTCAGTCGCGCGCCCTACAATTCACTGAATCTGGGTTTTGGCACCGAAGATCTCCAGGCTCACGTTGAAGGCAACCGCAACACCTTGTGCCATGCCTTTGATTTACAGCCACACCACTTACTCACCGTCAAACAGGTTCATGGCAACCAGCTGTTGCTGATTGACGAAGAGAATCTCGACCTTTCGCACTTTCTCAGTCTCGAAGCCGATGGCATTATCACCAACCAGGTCGGCTTTCTTATCGGGGTGCTGGTGGCCGATTGTCTGCCCCTGTTGCTGCATGATCCCATCCACAAAATCGTCGCTGCCGTCCATATTGGCTGGCGCGGCGCAGCTACGGGTCTCGTCGGTCAAACCGTCGCGGCAATGAAATCTCATTTCGGTTGCGATCCGACACAGATCCAGGCGGCTGTCGGGCCGGGGATTGCGGCCCATCGGTATGAAGTCGATCGTCCGGTCCGTGAAGCTTTTCGTCTCGGGAGCGGCTTCTGGGATCACATCTCCCACGAAGTGCGCCTGGGCTATTGGCACCTTGATCTGGCCCTCAGCTGCCGTTTGCAATTGGAACAGGCCGGTATTTTGCCCGCAAACACTGATCAGATTAAAGAATGTACCTGCTGCCACCCTGAACTTTTCTTTTCCTACCGCCGCGACAAGGGCCAAACCGGCCGCCAACTGGGTTTTATTGGTTTGCGCTGAAACCTCCCAGGGCCTCCACCGCCAAACACCCTGGCCAGCAAGGTTAAAAAATGCACAAAAATCCCCTCCTTCTTCGCACCCAAATTTTCGGTCTCCTGGGGTAAAAATGCCACTTTGATGTTTTTTCCCAAGAACAGGCCATGGTGCCCCGGCGTTTTTGTTACATTTGTAACCTGAAAACCAATTTTTTTTTCCACATGCTCTTTTTTTTTCAAAGGGAAGGCTTGTTTTTCAGATTTTTGTCAGAAGCCATTTGTATACTCGGCGACATCAAAAAGAGTTTTAGCCGCCCCCGGAGGGGGGGGAGCCCCCATCCTTCCCCGGCATGGGGGCTTTTTATTTGCGCCAGAAGGAAGGAAACAACAGCACCAGCACGGTAAATAATTCGAGACGACCCATCAGCATACACAGAATCAGCACGGTTTTGCCGAAGCCAGGCACATGGGCGAAGTTATCGGTGGGGCCAACCGAACCCAACCCCGGACCAATATTCGACAAACAGGCGACCACCGCCGCGCCGCCTGAAACCACATCCATCCCGCAGGCCGCCAACAGGAGGGATCCTACCAGAAATACCCCGAGGTAGAGGGCGAAAAAGCCCAGAACTCCGGCCAAGACTTCGTTATCGACCGGACGTTTACCCAGTTTGACCACCCGTACTGCACGGGGATGAATGAGACGGAAAATCTGTACCTGAGCGTGTTTAAGCAACAAGAGCACCCGCGCAACCTTCATGCCGCCACCGGTTGAGCCCGCACAGCCGCCGATAAACATTAAAATCACCAGCAGATACTGCGTTATCACCGGCCACAACTCATAGTCGGCGGTGCCGAATCCGGTGGTCGTCAATATCGAGACCACCTGGAAGGCGCTGTAACGTAAATTATCGAAAAAATTAAAGTAGGTGGCGGAAAGCTGGTTGAACAAGAGAATCAATCCGAGAGTGACCATGGTAATGGTCGTATAAAAGCGCATTTCCTCGTTGCGGTAAAAAACGGATACCCGACCACGCAGGGCTTGCAGGTGCAAGGTAAAATTGATGCCGGCCAAAAACATGAAAAGAGTGACAACCCCATCGATATAGGCGCTGTCATAAGCGGCAATGGAGGCGTTACGGGTTGAAAATCCACCGGTGGCCAGGGTGGCGAAGGCATGGCAGATGGCGTCCAAAAACGTCATGCCTCCCAGCATGAGCAGCAAGGTTTCAAGTGCCGTCAACCCCAGATAAACACTCCACAACAGCTTGGCGGTATCCTGAATGCGTGGTTTGAGGCGATCAGTGGTTGGCCCAGGCACTTCTGCTTTGAAAAGCTGCATCCCGCCAACGCCCAGCATGGGCAGAATGGCCAGCGAGAGCACAATAATGCCCATGCCGCCGAGCCAGTGGGTCATGGCGCGCCAGAAAAGCAGGCTGGGTGGTAAGGCTTCGATATTGGTTAAAATGGTGGAACCGGTGGTGGTGAAACCGCTCATGGTTTCAAAAACCGCATCAAGGGGCGAGGGGATGGCCCCCGAGAAGATATAGGGCAGTGCGCCGAACAAGGCAAAAAGTGCCCAACCAAAACTAACGACGGCAAAACCTTCACGCAACGAAAGGTCTTTACGACTTTTGCAACCACAAAAGAGCGCGGCGCCACAACCCGCAGTGGTCAGGGCCGCAAGAATAAAACTCAACGCCGCACCATCGGCGTAATAAAACGAAAAGGGCAAGGCGGTGAGCAAGGTGGCCGCCAGGTAAAGCAATAGGGCGCCAAGAATACGCAGGGTCAGGAGAATATTCATGAAAGTCGCGATCTTGTCCGGTCAGGCGAAGAAACGTTCAATTTTGGCCAGAGCCTCGGGCAGAGCGAAAATGACCACGCGATCCGCGGCCTGCAGACGGCTCAGACCGGTGGGAATTTCGTAATCCGAACCACGAACAATGGCGCCGATAATGGCCCCGCGCGGAAAGTGTAAATCCTTTAGCGGGGTATCAATGATACCGGTGCCCGCCTTGATTTCAATTTCCAGAACTTCTGAATTACTGCCTTCGATGGCGGTGAGGGAAATAATTTCGCCACGGCGGACAAAACGTAAAATTGTTGCGGCCGCCGCCAGACGTGGCGAAATGCAGGCATCAATACCTAGCTCTGAAGCCAGAACCAGCAGTTCGGGGCGGCTGACCAGGGCCAGGGTTCGCCGTACCCCCTGCTGCCGCGCCAGCAGACAGGTAAGAATATTGGTTTCGTCTTTATCCGTGACGGCGATAAAGGCATCGGCAGATTCTATGCCTTCGTCACGCAGGGTTTCAATATCGCTGCCATCGGCTTTGATGATCAGGGTGCGTTCAAGTTCGCCCGCCAGCTTGAGACAAATCTGCTCATTCTTTTCGATCAGCTTGACTGCCGATTGATTTTCCAGCCCGCTCGCGACCTGCTTGCCAATGTTGCCACCACCCAGAATGAAAATACGTCGGTTTTTGGGCTTAGGCTCGGCCCCACCACTGTGGAGCATATACTGGATGGAGGGAAGATCTTTCAGGTGCGCAAATAGATAAATACGGTCGCCGGCCTGAATTTCATCATCGCCGCATGGAATGATGGTTTCCTCACCACGACTGATAGCAACGACGACGAAACGATAGATTCCGCGCAATTCGCCCAGATCGGCGAGCGTCAGGTTGCACAGGGGATTTTCCGGACCAATGCGATAACCGAGAAATTGAATCTGCCCTTCGGCAAACTCGGCCACATCAAAAGCCCCCGTGCTGCAAGCAATTTTCACCAGTTCTTCGGCAACGGCATCTTCAGGGTTAATCAGCAGGTCAATGCCAAGCTTTTCTTTGGTCAAAACCGCGCGGTTGCCTGTATATTCGATGCTTTTCGTCCGGGCGACCAGAGTTTCAACCCGGTACTCGCGCGCCAGCAGGCAGGCCAGAATATTAATTTCATCGAGGTCGGTGACCGCAATGAAAATGTCGGCGGTTTCAATGCCTGCTTGTTCAAGAATCTCGGCGCTGGCACCATTGCCGGTGATCCCCAGGACATTGAGTCGATCCTGAGCCTGCTGAATTTTTTCTTCGCTGCGATCAACCAGGGTGACTTCGTGCCCTTCGCGCGACAGACGATCACTGAGAAAATAACCAACCTGGCCGGCGCCAACGATGAGAATTTTCATGAAAATAATGTCCCATTAAAAAGAAAAAGCGGGCCCAAAGTCCCACCCTAATACATGCTGAAATTCGCCGCCACAATCGCATAAAACCGCAGATTGTGCAATAATCGCCACTTGGTAAACGGGTGACGACAGGGAGACCCCCAAAATGTTTGAAGGTGATGTCAGTGCAGAGCAGTTACGCGCCGAACGCGAAAAAGCCCGCGCTCTTCGTCAGCAGAACTGGTGGAAAAACCGCGTGGCTCAGGGAGTTTGCCATTATTGCGGTCAGCGGGTGCCCCCGAAAGAATTGACCCTCGATCATGTGGTGCCTCTGGCGCGCGGCGGGCGCAGCAGCAAAAACAATTGCGTGCCTGCCTGCAAAACCTGCAACACCAAAAAGCGCGACCTGTTGCCCATGGAATGGCAGGAGTATCTGGAGGGTTTCTCCTCCTGATGATCAGGTGCGCCGTTTCATCAGGGCCTGGGCGTAGAGCTCCTCGTAGCGCCGGGCGGAGTTGTCCCAGGAAAAATCCTCTTCCATGCCTTTTTTAACCAGTTTGCGCCACAACGCCGGACGCGCGTAGAACTCCAGCGCCCGGTCGATGGCCGCCAGTAGCGCCGTCGGCTCTGGAGCGCTGAAGACAAAACCATTGCCCGCCTTACCCAGAGCGGTTATATCTTCGATCGTATCAGCCAGTCCGCCGGTGCGGCGCACAATCGGTAGAGCACCGTAGCGCAGGGCAATCATTTGGGTCAGGCCGCAGGGTTCATAACGGCTGGGCACCAGCAGGCAATCGGCGGCGGCAAAGATACGATGAGACAGTTGCTCATCAAACTCCAGACCAATCGCATAGCGGTTGGTCTTTTCCCGTTGGCGCTCTTGCCAGAAAGCCATTTGTTGCTGATCACCGCTGCCAAGCAGCACAAATTGCAATTCACGTTGCAGTAGTTGCGGCCACAGTTCTTCGATCAGGTCGATACCCTTCTGCGTGTCGAGACGGCTGACCACCGCCAGCAGTGGGATCTTGTCGTTGACGCTCAGGCCCAGTTCCCGTTGCAAGGCCTGTTTGCAGATGCGTTTGCCACGCAGGTTGGTGGAACTGTAGCCCTTGCTCAGGGCCGGATCGGTAGCCGGATTCCAGCTCTGATCGTCAATGCCGTTAAGAACGCCGAACAGATCGCGGCGGCGACTGCGCAACAGGCCATCGAAACCCTGTCCCGATCCCGGCTGCTGAATTTCCCGGCAATAGCTCGGCGAAACCGTATTCAGCAGATCAGCATGCACAATACCGCCTTTGAGCAGGCTGAGATTGCCGTAATATTCGAGTTGATCCATCCGGCTCAAGCTGGCAGGAAGCCCCAGTTGCGCCAGTTTACTGAGGGGGAAAATCCCCTGGTAGCCGAGATTATGGATGGTGAGCAAGCTGGCCATGGAACGGAAAAAGGGGTCATTCACCTGTTCGGTTTTGAGCAGTACCGGCACCAGGGACGTCTGCCAGTCGTGGATATGCAGAATGTCGGGGCGATACTTCTGCTGCAACAGATAGGTAAAAACGGCGCGACAGAAGAGGGTGAAGCGTTCCATATTGTCGGGATAGTCGCCGGCAGGCGTGCCGTAAAGTGCCGGACGGTCGAAAAATGCGGGGCACTCAACAAAAAAGAAGGATACCCCGGCATGCTGCGCCCGGCGGATGCTGACCTTCACCGGGGTTGCACCCAGGACAATCTCGAAGGCGGGCCCCACAGGTTTCAAGGGATGTCCGCTGGTGGTGACCGACCGGTAAGCGGGCAAAATTACCCGAACCTCATGGCCGCGGCGGCGCAGGGCCACCGGCAGGGAACCGGCGACATCAGCCAAGCCGCCGGTTTTGGCAAAGGGGGTTGCTTCGGAGGTGACAAAAAGTATTTTCAGGGGGGTATTGCAGACGGCCCCCGGGCGCTTGCGCCGTCGCGGGACGCTGAGGCGCCAGAGTTCCCGCCGAAAACTTTCCAGTTGGTAGGCCGATTTCTCCGCCAGCTGGCGCAACTGCATCAGCTCCGCAATTTTTTGCCGTATCAGGGCGAGAAAATCATCTTTATCGACAACCGTCGCCGCTGCGCCTTGGGCGGTGCCGACCAGCAGCAGGGTTAAAAATCGCCAGAGAGCGTTGCGATCAAACCAGACGAGACCGGCATGCTCATGTGCCCCCACAAAGTTGCGACAGTTTTCCTGGTCAAGCAACAGCAGCAGACTATCGCTTAAGGAGCGCGGGTGACAGCGGGTGGCTGCCAGCTGTGCAAGCAACGCCGGGGAAGGCTGCTTATCGGCGTCAAACCAGCGGGCGGCGAGTAACTGCAATAATTCCGCAGGTTTTAAGGGCTGACCGCATAAATGGCGCAGTTGCTGCGCGTTAGCCGGGGTGAAATCGGCAAAGGGCTCAGGGCCACACAACCGGGCCAGACTGTCACAGAGTTCGGTGTAGTCGAGGAGCAGCCGATGAAAATCGAGTTGCGTCTGACCGCTTAAGCCGATCTGGCGGAAAAGCTCCCCCCATTGTTCCTGGTTCTGGTGCAGAGCTTCCGCCGGATACAGCACCAGCGCGCCATAGGCAGGCAAGGCAAAATTCTGCTGCTCTCCCGCCGGGCGCAGATATTCCAGCGGGCTGTTCAGGCTGCGATAGCGGTAAAAGGGTGCGTCGGATTCCCGCTGAAAAATTTGCCTCAGGCCGACCTGGTGAGGGCTTTTTGCGGGCTCAGGGTCGTTGATCCGGCCCACGAGCGAATGCGAGCTGTTATTACACAGCACCAGCACTGTCTGGCCCGCCAGGTGATTGGAGTAGACAAACACATCTTCAGTCACCTGCTGGTCAACAATAAAATCGTACAGCCGAAAATTTTCCGCGCCGCTGAAAAGCGCGCGGCGCCGCAGCAAGGGTGCAATCTGCTGCCAGTGGCGGGTCAACAGAGCTTGGTCGGGCTCTTCCTGCCAGGCTGCACGGGTGTATTCCATGCCGTATTTTTCGCGCAAACCTTCGAGTTGCCCATGGGCAAAAAGCGGCATGCCCGGCAGGGTGCACATCAGGGTAGCAACGCAGAAATATTTATCGCCCTTGCCAAATTGGTCAATGGCGGTTTCTTCGTCGGGATTGCTCATGAAGTTGACAAAGCGCTGCAAAATGGCCGCGTCAAAATCAAGAATTTCACGCAGGGATTTGCGATAACGTCCATTTTCCTCACGCTTGAGCATGTTCATGAAGGCGCTGTTGTATACCCGGTGCATCCCCAGGGTGCGGACAAAATAACCTTCCATCAGCCAGAAGGCTTCCGCTACCAGCAGGGTGTCGGGTTGCTCGGCCTTGATGCGTTCAACCACATCGCGCCAGAATTCCACCGGGAAAAGCCGCTCAAAGTCCTCCCGTGGCAAGGCCCAGGCACT
>JAACTI010000324.1 GCA_009993495.1 Deltaproteobacteria bacterium
ATTGTCATGCTGCTGGGCGATGATCAGGTCAAAATTGTAGCGATACCCCCGCGGCAGCATAATCGCGATAGATTGACACTGCAAGCGGGCCGCGAGTACCCGGTTAGCGTAATAGGTTTCAGAGCCCGCCGAAACTATGGCGCGGTAGTTTTCGTCCGTCGGCTGACAGACGAAAAGCCGCGCTATTTTCAGCAAGAAGCGATCAGCAACATAGGATAAAACCTTCGCGAACCGACTTTTAAACCGCACCGGACAAATATCATAGGCGTAACCAAGATGTTGCGCAAAAGCAATGGACTGGTTCAGATGACCCGGTTTGCCATCGCTGAGAATCAAAAGCCGTGGCAAGAGAATCTCCCTATTCTTCGCTGGCTTCGTCAAGCAGCATCACCGGAATACCGTCGCGTACCGGGTAACGCAATCGGCAAGCCGGGCAACAGATCGACAAACCATCTTCGGCCAGTTCCACCGCCTGCTTGCATTTGGGGCAGGCAAGTATTTCCATCAGCTCGGGGCTTACACGCATTTCGGGCCTCCACAGTTTCTGCACTTCGGCCCTAAAGGCCTCGTGGTTTTCTATCTGGATATCCATCGGCACCAGGTAACAGGGCAGATGAAATTTTATGCCGGACAATTTAACCGCATCTTTCTCTGTTGTCAGTAACAGCTCACAGTTTTCCGCCAAGGCGTTGATCTTATCCACCAGGCTGCGGGAGTAACGGCAATGATCCGCCAGGGGCAAACAGCCTGCCAGCGTGAGCCCCGCCTGTTGCAGTGCGGCGAAAAAACCTTGCGGTGCGCCAATGCCGGCAAAAGCAAACACCTTCAACCCTCGCAGCGCAAGCAGAGGCTGGGAACCCCCGTCAAGGCGATAAGCCTCTTCTGCCAACTGATGGCGACTGACATAAACCGGCAGGCCCAGAGGCTCAAGCTGCGGATCTGCTCCGGCCCGGGTCAGCAACAGCAGGTCAGCACGGGCCAGTGCCCGGGGAAATTCACGCAGTAAACCCGCCGGAAGGGGCCAGCGATTGCCGAAGGGCCGCAGGGCATCGAGCAAAACCAGGTCAAGATCCCGCTCGACGGCGTGATGCTGAAAGGCATCGTCGAGCACAACAAGATCGACCGCAAACCGAGTCGTGGCGTATGCGACCCCCGCAGCCCGCTTGCGGGCGACCAGGATAATCGCCCCCGGATTGCGCCGAGCGAGGAGCACGGGCTCGTCTCCGGCCGCGGCAGCAGACAAGCACACCCCTGTGCCATCGGCTACGACGCCGACCTTGGCTTTATAACTGCCGCCATAGCCCCGGCTGACCACCGCAACCCTCTTCCCCTGGCGCGCGGCTTCTTTCAGCAGCCAGTCGACGACCGGCGTCTTGCCCGTTCCACCCACCGCTAGGTTGCCGACCGAAATTACGGGCACCCTGGCCCGATAACGCGGCAACCAACCCTGGCGATACACAACGGCCCGCAACCAACTGATGAGGCCGTACATCAGGCTCAGCGGCAAGAGCAGGCAAAACAAGAGCCACTCCCAGGAGGTCTGCGCACCGTGGGAGGCCATTTTTCTCTGTATTTTCAGCAGCTTGATCATCGGTCTCTGACATAGGGCACTATCCGGCGCATACTGCGCTCTGTCGCGCCAGCATTATCAGCAATCAAGGCACGACCCGCCTGCCCCATGGCGTGACATTTTGTGGGATCGGCCAGCAGCAGGGCGCACTGCTGCTCCAGTTGCGCTTGATCCTGAATCTGGATACCGGCACCGGCGGCTACCAGCTTGGCCGAAATCTCGCGGAAATTATGCACATGGGGACCAAAAAGCACCGGTTTCCCTACCAGGGCCGCTTCGAGCAAGTTGTGGCCGCCAACCGGCACCAGACTGCCGCCGACAAAAACCAGATCGGCGACGGCGTAGACATCAAGAACTTCGCCCAGGGTATCAATAATCAGCACCTGGCCACTAGCCAAAGGAAGCGAATCCGCGGTTAATTCACTGCGCAAACAGCCATCAAGCTGCAACTCTTTGAGCAAAGCAAGCAGTTCACGTCCCCGTTCGGGGTGGCGAGGGATGACAATAAACTGCAACTTGCAGCCCTGGGCCAACAGGCGACGGTAGGTCTGCAACAACAGCACTTCTTCTCCGGCATGGGTGCTGCCGGCAACCCAGACCGGTAGCTGGTTCGCGAGCCGATAGCGCACTTTAAACGCGCAAAGCTCCGCGGCCGAAACAGCGCGCAACTGATGATCAAATTTCAGGTTGCCGGTGTTTTCGACCCGGTCGGACTCGGCACCCAGCTGACAGATTCTTTCGGCGTCGAGTTGCGACTGCATGCAAAAGGCGGAAAAGCTCTGTAAGACAGGCCGCAACAGCGCGCGAAAGCAGCGATAACGGGGATAGGAACGATCCGAAAGTCGGCCGTTAACCAGCACCAGGGGAACGCCAAGCTTGTGTGCCTCATGCACGAAGTTCGGCCAAATTTCGGTTTCAACAATCACCACCAGCTCGGGCTTTAGCCGCTGAAGTATCCGGCGCACGGTCCAGGAAAAATCAAACGGGAAAAACAGACAGCAATCGACGTGCGGGTTTTCCAGCCCCATGGCATGGCCGGTCTCGGTGACATTGGTCAGCAA
>JAACTI010000052.1 GCA_009993495.1 Deltaproteobacteria bacterium
GCTGTTTGCGGCAAAATTTGTGTTTACCCGGGTGGTGATTTGGGTCTCATTCAAAGTAGCCGGATCCTGACCTTCCAGAATAAATTCGGTGATATAAATCGTTTGAACCGCCGCATAAAGCCCGGCTTGGAACTGTGCTTCTTCTGACAGGGATGCGATATCCGAAGTCGAAGGAGCCAGCAGCTCAAGAGCTTTTGCCGCGGTTTCGATGTTTTTTGTAAGAAGAGCCTTGTTTTCTTCCGCGGTTCCGTTGCCAAGATTCAGCAGATCATTGACGGTTGTAAAAATACCGCCATCACTGAAATTGGTCGTTCCGTCAGCTTGATTGCCCGCGGTCTCAATCAACTTGAGAGTATCGAATCCGGTTGCGCCGATATAAGCACTGGCCAAATATTTTTTGACCTGTGGATCGTTGGGATCCATTTGCTCAAGGGCGGCTATTGCCGCTGCGTAATTGCCACGGTTGATATCTTCCAGCGCGGCAGAGATTTTTGCATCAGAACTTTTGTCATCGGCGACAGATTTAAAAAGATTTGTATCGCCACACCCGAATAAGAGTAGACAGGCAATGCCGAGCAGGGTGAAACCTTTCCACTGATTTTTCATGTTATTCTCCTTTGGTTGCTCAGATAATCGTGAGGGCTCTGTTGTCAATTTTACCTTCTCAGACGGTGACTGACCGCGGCAGTTCGATGGTTGCGAGGGTACCGAGGCTGGGGGCACTTTCGAGGGAGATTTCGCCGCCCAGTGCGCGGATGAATTCGCGTGCGTAAAACAGGCCCAAACCGAAGCCGCGGATCTGGCCGGTGTTGGCGGGGTCGATTTGGTAAAACTTGGCGAAGACTTTTTTGAGTTCAGGGGCCGGAATTCCGATTCCGGTGTCGCGTACAATCAGTCGAATGCTCGTGGCGGTGCAGCTTCCTTCGATTTCAATGCTGCCCCCTGCCGGGGTGAATTTAATCGCATTGTCGATCAGGGCGTGAACGGCAAAGGAAATTCTATTCCGGTCAGCTATCAGGGGCTGCGGCGGAAAAGGGAGCTCAAGGTTAACCCGGAACCCTTGGTTTTTGTCCAAGGCCGCCTGTTGCAGGTCGTCGCAAATTTGGCGAATAATTTTCCCGAACTCAAGGGGCTGAGGGTCGAGGGGTTTTTTATCCAGGATGACCTGGCTGAAATAGAGCAAATCCTGAATCAGGTGTTCAAGATGGCGGGATTCTGCCAGCACCATGCTGAGCATTTCCTTGAAGCTTGCGTCTTGCGGATTGACACTGTCTCCCGCAATATTCTGGATGAAGAGCGAAATTGCGGTGGCCGGGGTTTTGAGCTTGTGCGAGATCAAACCGAGAAAATCGCTTTTGAGGCGATCAGCTTGACGCAGTTCGCTCAGCTGGCGCCGCAATTCGCGCTTTTCCAGGGCTTTGTCGATGGTGGTGCGTAATTGCAGCAGGTTGAGAGGTTTGCTGATGAAATCGTCGGCACCCGCTTTGAGCGCCTGAAGAATGACCTCTTTTTCGCTGTAGCCGGTCATCAGAATGACGGTTTGATCCGGGGTTTCTTCCTTGATCTGGCTCAGTAAATCTAAGCCGTTGAGGCGGGGCATCATGACGTCGGTCAGCACCACATCGACAACCTCTTTTTTCAGCAGATCAGTCGCTTCCTGGCCATCGTTGGCCTGCAACACGCGAAAACCCTTGAGGGCACGGGCGCACAGATCGCGAATGATGGGCTCATCATCAACAATCAGCAGGCTGCGCCCTGTCTGATTCAAAGTCATTGCGGGTTGTGTGCGTTGGGCCAGTTCCACCATAAACCTCGTTGTGCTTATTTGAGCGGCGGGGTAAACAAAGCCAGCAGTTCGACCGGCTGTTTGCCGGTATTTTTGAGTCCATGAACAATGCCGGCGGGAGCAACAACGCAATGGCCGGTGCCAACCACACGGGTTTCGGTACCGATAGTACACTGAGCCTCACCGGACAAAATGTAAAAAGTTTCGGTTTGCGTTTCATGGGGATGGGGAAAAATTTCACCGCCAACCTCAATGCGCCCGCGATGCACGGAAAGATCGGGATTCTCCAGCGAAGTAACAATATCCCGCAGGAAAAAACGTTCGTGTTTGGGGTGAGCGTATTCCTGCTGTTCGGCAGTTTGGATCAGAGCGGCAGTTTCCATGCGGGTGCGTTCCTTGTTTTTGTCGGTTTATGAAGAGTACTTCAGCTTTTGGAGATTTCAAGCCTGGTTAAATATTTTTTCGAGTTCATGCGGTGCGGCATTTAATAATTCATCGATTTTATCGGTATTCTGCCCGCCCGCCTGAGCGAGATCGGGCCGACCGCCACCACGGCCACCGATGATTTCGGCCAGGGGGCGAATCAGTTTGCCTGCGGCGACCCTTGGGCACAAATCTTTGGTGACCGCCACCAGCAGTGGTACTTTGTCACCACAGGCCCCGGTCAGAACCAGCACACCCGAACCAATTTTGTCGCGCAGCTGATCGGCCAGCTCGCGTAATTGCTTGGCGTCGGTGTTATCGACCCGCGCTGCCAGCAGTTTGATATCTCCCACGTTTTGCAGTTTTGAAAGCAGATTGCCTCCCAGATTGGCATGGGCCTGGCTTTGGTATTGGGCCAGATCTTTTTCGAGCTGGCGCTGCTGTTCCAGCAGTTTCCGCAGGCGTTGTTCGAGATGAGCCGGGTCACCCTTAAGCAGGTGAGCCAGCTGTTCCAACTGCTGTTGTTGCTGGTGAACCTGAAGCAGGGCGGTAGCGCCGGTGGTTGCTTCAATCCGGCGCACCCCGGCGGCGATGCCGGTTTCACTGAGAATGCGGAACAAACCAAGATCGCCTGCAGCTTTGGCATGGGTGCCGCCACAAAGCTCCATGGAAAAATCGCCGACACTCACCACGCGCACCCGTTCACCATATTTTTCACCGAAGAGCGCCATGGCTCCCGCGGCAACGGCTTCGTCGGCAGCCATTTCCTGGCTAGAAACCTGGGCGTTGCGACGGATTTCAGCATTGACCAGCTCTTCGATCTTGCGCAATTCCGGGGTGCTGAGGGGTGAAAAGTGGGTGAAGTCAAAACGCAGGCGATCGGGGGTCACCAGTGATCCGGCTTGTTTGACGTGATCGCCAAGAATTTTTTGCAGCGCGGCTTGCAGCAGGTGGGTGGCGGTGTGATTGCGCACAATGTGTTGACGGCGCTCGGCATCAACTTCGATGGTCAACTGTGCCCCATTATGAATTTCACCGGTGACAACTTCACAGCGATGCACCAGTAGTTCGGGCAAGGGCTTGAGGGTATCGAAGATGCGCAGCCGGGTTTCATCATTAAACATGCAGCCCTGGTCACCCACCTGTCCGCCTGATTCACCATAGCAGGGTGTTATCGAACAGACGACTTCAACCTCTTCGCCGCAGCTGGCTGTTTCAACGGCTTGTCCTTTGCGCAGCAGGGCCACAACCTGGCCTTGCTCCCTTAGGGTTTGATAACCCCGGAAGCTTGTTTTAATGCCCTCATCGACCAGCTGTTTGTAAATGGCCAGAACCGCTTCTTCGCCTGACCCCTTCCAGTGCTGCCGTGCCTTGGCGCGCTGTTCTTCCATACAGCTTTCAAAACCGGCTTCATCGAGCTGATAACCATCTTTCTCGACAATGTCGGCGGTCAGATCGAGGGGGAATCCGTAAGTATCGTAGAGTTTGAAAACAATTTCACCCGGAATAATGTTTTGTTGCTGTGCCGCAAGTTTGGCAATTTCGTCCTGGAGAATCCGCAACCCGTTACTCAGGGTTTGAATAAAACGTTCTTCCTCATTTTGCACTACCCTGGCAATAAAATCGGCACGGGCGGCCTCGGCAGGGTAGGCCTTGGCCATGAAGCCAAGGACGAAAGTTGCAACCTGGTACAGAATTGGATCTTCAAACCCGAGCAACTTGGCATGGCGCATGGCGCGACGCATGATGCGGCGCAGCACATAGCCACGTCCCTCGTTACTGGGCAGTACCCCGTCAGCGATCAGATAGGCGGTGGCCCGGCTGTGGTCAGCCATGACCCGCATCGAGACATCATGTTCCTGGTTCTGTCCATAGGTTTTGCCGGCAAGCTTTTCGATGTGGCCGATGATGTCACGCAACAGATCCGTATCGTAGTTCGACGTGACACCCTGTATCACCGTGGTAATGCGCTCCAGACCCATGCCGGTATCGACGGCCGGTTTGGGCAGGGGCACCAGAGCGCCGTCGGCTTGGCGATCATACTGCATGAAGACGTTGTTCCAGATTTCCATGTAGCGGTCACAATCGCAGCCGACCGCGCAGTCGGCGCTGCCGCAGCCGGTGCCGGGACCATTGTCCCAGAAAATTTCCGAACAGGGGCCGCAGGGGCCGGTGTCGCCCATGGACCAGAAATTGTCTTTTTCGCCAAAGCGGTAAATCCTTTCGCGCGGCACGCCTTCTTGCTGGTGCCAGATGTTGGCGGCTTCGTCATCATCGGTAAAAACCGTGACGTAAAGCCGTGATTTATCCAGCCCCAGGTCTGTGGTTAAAAATTCCCAGGCATAAGCGATGGCTTCTTTTTTGAAATAGTCACCAAAGGAAAAATTGCCGAGCATTTCAAAAAACGTGTGATGACGTGCGGTGCGGCCAACATTTTCCAGATCGTTATGTTTGCCGCCGGCACGGACACATTTCTGCGCGGTGGTGGCGCGCAGATACGCGCGTTTTTCGGCGCCCAGGAAACAGTCTTTGAACTGATTCATGCCCGCATTGGTAAACAGCAGGGTGGGGTCATTGTGGGGCACCAGGGAAGATGAGGCGACAATCTGGTGCCCCCGAGTTTCAAAAAACTGCAAAAAACGCGCGCGAAGTTCGTGTCCGGTGATCATGTGCAACGAGCCTTTCTGTGGTTCCTGTCGGTCAATGCGAGGTCAGAAAAAAAGGGGGAAAGTCGAGTCGCGATAATAATCGAAGTTGCGAAGATTGAAAAGGCCTTTAACTCTGTTCACCTTTGGCGATGTCGGTTTTAAAATTTGACCCCGGTGCGGCCATGGTTTATACCGGAGATTCCTTTGATAACGGAGTCGTGACTGAGGGTTTTTTTGAAAGGAGACTACCATGTTGAAAATCTTGTGTGCTTTGGGGCTGGTCTGCTGCTTAAGTTCAGGGGTGCTGGCCGGATTCGTGGTCGAGAAAAAAGTTTCGACCCGCAATTTTTTTGGCGCGCTTGGCAACGCAGAAACCCTGATCGAATATTACGATACGGAATTGGGCCGCTATGCATCCGGTGATGCCATTATGCGTTTTGATACCGGCGAAGTTATTGTGCTCAACCATGATGACCGGACATTTTATCGCAACACCCTGGACGGCTATTGTGCCGATATCGAAATGTTTGTCAGCGAAATGATGAATTCGCCCGAATACCAGCAGATGCTTAAAATGACCGAGCAGATGAATCTGCAAATGCAAAAGGATGCCGGCAAGCCGCAGTCCATGGAAAGATCCTCGCCGGTACTGGTCAAATTGGGCCGCGAAAAAGTGGCGGGTTACGCCGCCGATCACTATCAGGTCAAGGTGGGTAAAGAGATCCAGCATCAGGTCTGGTTGGCGTCCGACAGCCGACTTGACGCGCTGGATATGGCTAAAAATAAACAGCTGAAGCAGAGCATGAAGGATTTCGAGAAAAAGTTTGCGCGATGCGCCGCGCGCTTCAGCCAAATGAGTCCGGCAGGCCTGCCCGATATGCCAAAAGATCCTCTCGAAGATTTGACTGCCTTCGAGTTGCGCAGTATTGATGATGTCAGTGAAACCCTGACAACCGGGATCAGGGAAAAAAAATTGTCTGCTGCGACCTTTGAGCCTCCGCCCACCTATCGCCGCGTGCCTCTGCGCGAATTGATGTCGCAGGACGAAGATGCTGGGTTCAGGCCAGATTCCTCAGCGAGCGAGCCCCTCGCTGCTGAACAAAAATCGCGCTCCGAGGACGTTGAGCAAGCGCCCGCCGCTGATGAAATCGAGAACCAGGTCAAGCAGGGTTTGAAGCAGTTGAAAGGGTTGTTTGGTAACTGAAAACTCAGGTGTCAAGGGGTGTGCTTGAGCAGCGCAAAAATCTGACTGAGGCTGAAACCGCGACGTAGGAAATGGTGAACAATACGCCGACGTTCTTTTTCGCTGGCCGCCGCATAATCGAAACCGGCGAAGCGGCGTTCCAGTTGCTGTCGCAAAACGTCAAGGGGCTCGATTTCGCGGTTGATTGTCTCAAGAACTTCGTCGATCAGGCTTTCAGAAATACCGTGTTGCCGCAGATCAAGTCGCAGGCGAAGGCCGATACCGCGCCCGCTGCGCAGCAGTTCATGGCAGCGGGCCAGGGCATAGCGTCGATCGTCGAGATAATTGTATTCACGACAACGCGCAAGAACCGCCTCAATTTCCGGGGCGGAAAAGCCCAGACGCACGAGCTTGCTGCGCAGCTCGGATGTGCTGTGTTCCCGGCGCCCCAGAATGCGCAGCGCGCAGGTAAACGCATCAGAATCGCTCGATTTTGAGGTTGTCATCGCCGGTTTGAGCCTCTTCGCGGGCAGACTGTTGCTGGCCGCTGTCAAAGTCTTGCCATGACGCATCAGTGGTGGACGAGATGCCGGAAAATTTCAGTTTAAAGTCATCCGGGTTGCTGCTCTGACGCAGGGCTTCATCGAAGGAGATGATGTCTTTCTGCACCAGCTGCATCAGCGACTGATCAAAAGTCTGCATGCCGTAAGTTGTATGTCCCTGGGCGATGGCGTCTTTGAGGTGTGCGGTTTTTTCACGGTCATCAATCATGTCGCGGATGCGCGCCGTAGTCACCATAACTTCAACCGCCGCGACCCGCCCCTTGCCTTCCTGACGCGGGATCAGGCGCTGCGAAATGACCCCCTTGAGAACGCCGGAGAGTTGCAGCCGAATTTGGCGCTGTTGATGCGGCGGGAACATGGAGACGACGCGGGTAATCGTTTCCTGGGCGTCGATGGTGTGCATGGTAGAAAGCACCAGGTGCCCGGTTTCGGCAGCGGCGAGGGCGGTTTCGGTGGTTTCCAGGTCGCGCATTTCACCGACCAATATCACATCAGGATCCTGGCGCAGCGAGCTTTTCAGCGCCACGGAAAAGGTGTCGGTATCGAAGCCGACTTCGCGTTGGTTAATAATGCACTTGCGGTCGCGGTGCAGATATTCAATCGGATCTTCGATGGTAACAATGTGCGCGGTGCGGTTGCTGTTGATATAATCGAGCATGGCGGCCAGGGTTGTCGATTTGCCGGTGCCGGTGGCGCCGGTGACCAGCACCAGTCCGCGCTGTTCGGTGCAGATTTTTTTCAGCACCTTGGGCAAATCGAGTTCATCGAGACTGGGAACCTTGTAGGGAATGGCGCGGAACACTGCCGAAACGCTGCTGCGTTGCTGAAAAACATTGACGCGGAAACGACCCAGTCCCGGCACACCGTAGGCCAGATCTACTTCATGGGTTGTGGCGAAGCGCTCTTTCTGCCGTGCGTTCATAATTTCCTGACACATGGCTTCAATGACTTCAGCGGTCAGGCGTGGAGCCTTGGGCAGCGGGCGCAGATTGCCGTCGATGCGGAAAACCGGCGGCAGACCGGCCTTGAGGTGAATATCTGAAGTGTTCGATTTCAACGCCAGGCCCAGAATGTCGTTCAGCGTCATGGCTGTGTCCTTTGTCTTTTAGGGACTGCGATGCGCAGGTAAAAAAGTATCGCCTACGCTGGTTATCATTTTTTTTCTGTCTGGGGAGCAGGCGGCTTCAGCCCAAACATTTCGCGCAGACGGGTATCAATTTCCAGACAGATTTCCGGGTGCTCAGTCAGGTAGATTTTGGCATTTTCACGTCCCTGGCCAATGCGGTCGGTTTGATAAGAATACCAGGAACCACTTTTTTCAATCAGGTTGTGTTCAACCCCCAGATCAAGCAGATCGCCCTCAACCGAAATTCCGCCTCCATACATAATGTCGAATTCGGCCTGCTTGAAGGGGGGCGCGATTTTGTTTTTAACCACCTTGACCCGGGTGCGCCCACCGATAACTTCGTCGCCTTTTTTCAGTGAGGCGATGCGTCGAATATCCAGACGTACGGACGCGTAGAATTTAAGGGCATTGCCGCCGGTTGTGGTTTCGGGGTTACCAAACATGACGCCGATTTTCATGCGAATCTGATTGATGAAAATGATGCTGCAGTTACTTTTGCTGACCGTCGCCGTTAATTTGCGCAGGGCCTGGGACATCAGGCGAGCCTGTAAGCCCATGTGGGAATCGCCCATTTCCCCTTCAATTTCGGCACGTGGGGTGAGGGCCGCCACCGAATCGACCACCAGCACATCAATGGCCCCGCTGCGCACCAGCACCTCGGTGATTTCCAGGGCCTGTTCGCCCGTATCGGGTTGTGACACCAGCAAGTCATCGGCTCTAACTCCCAGCTTGCCCGCATATTCAATGTCCAGAGCATGCTCGGCATCGACAAAGGCGGCGACTCCGCCCAGTTTTTGCGCTTCGGCGACAATATGCAGGGCCAGGGTGGTTTTGCCCGAGGATTCCGGGCCGTAAATTTCGATAATCCGCCCGCGGGGTACGCCGCCGGCTCCCAGGGCCAGATCGAGGCTGAGGGCACCGGTTGAAATTGTCTGGATGCTGGGCATAACGTAGTCGGTACCCAGACGCATGATGCTCCCCTTGCCAAATTGTTTCTCAATTTGCCCCATGGCCAGATCAATGGCACGCTTGCGATCTTCAGACATGATGTTCTCCCAGGTTCATGGTGGTGTAACAATGGCCTTGCGGCGCTTGTACAGCGCCAGCATGGTGTGAAAAATACTGCCGGGCCCGTCGGGGCGGTCTTCGTTCCACAACAAGCCGCCATGGGCTTCAATCAAGCCCTTGGCCAGAGGCAGCCCCAGCCCGGCGCTGGGCGTCATTCCCAGATGAGGGTCGCGGCCATGCAGACTAATGTCACCGCCGGCGTGAAATTTCTCAAAAATGCGCAGACGTTCGTTTTCTTCGATGCCCGTGCCAGTGTCGATGATGCGAATATCTAGCATATCTGGAATATTTTCGCTGGTAAAAAATCCGGGACAAAAGGCTTCGAGTTGTGGCCGCATGCTGCGGATTTCGCTTTGGCATAGGTAGTGGGCATCGACCTGGACCCAGCCTCCCGCCGGGGTATATTTCAGCGCGTTGTCGAGGAGTTTTGATAGGGCGCGCGCAAGATGGTGGCGATCTCCGCAGGGGGAAAACAAATCGGGCAGGCTGCCGCGCCGCAGTTCAATCCCGCGCGCACGCGCCTGATCGGCCTTCTGATCCAGCAGGGCATCCAGAAGTTCAACCAGATCGATATTTTCACGTGCCAGATAAATATCGCGGGATTCGATACGGGCGATTTCAAGGAGATTTTCCACCAGCATATTAAGGCGCTCACCGCCATGGAGCATGGTGGCCAGCAACGACCGCGTTTCGGGTGGGCTGTTTTGCAGATGATTCTCCAGCAGTTGCCCGGCCGAGAGGATACAGGTTAAGGGGGTGCGTAGTTCGTGGGACGCCAGGGCCAGAAAGCGATCTTTCATCTGCCCCCATTGCGCCAGGGTCTGATTTGCAACTTCAAGACGTTCGACATGTTCGCGCAGCTGTCGGCGGGAACGCTCCAGCTCGCGTTGGCTGGCTTCCGTCAGCCGATGTTGCCATTCGAGTTTTTCGAGGAGTTCGCAGGTGTCAATCCCCGCGGCAATAAACAGGCTGATCTGTTCAAGCAGGTCAATTTCGGTGCGTGAAAACTGGCGCGGCAGACCCTGAAAGAAAATCATTACCCCCAGGGTGCGGCCAGAGGCGACCAAGGGCAAGGCGAGCAAGCTGCGCCAGCCGACATCAAGCACTTCGCGGCAGTAAAGTTCGCCGGTTGTGCGCAGATCGACCCAGTTGTGGGGAACCCCACTGGTTACAACCTGATTTAACAGGCCCTGACCGGCGGGAACCTTTTGCAGCTGGCGGCTGAGTTCGGGGGCAATGCCCCGTTGAGCACTCAGTTCAAGGGGCGAATTGGGGGCGGACGACTGGAAAATTCCACAGCCGTCGACGGCAAAGGCCGGCATGAGCAGCTTGAGAACTTCGGGCAAGAAGGCCGTGGTGCTGTGGCCGTTGGAAGTCAGCTGGGCAATTTGCTGAATCAGGCGCAGACCCGCCAATTCTTGCTGGCGGTCAAAGTCGTCGCTGACGTCTGTTTCGACCTGGATCTGACTTTTCACCTTTGGCTCTCCTTTGCAACCCAATTCTGTTGCCCAATGCAAGCGAAGCGCAATTTAACGTAGTTCGCGATCAACGTCCAGTTGGGTTCATCCGGCTTCAAGGGCAAAGCGCCGTAGCCATTCCATGGCCATAAAGGCGCTCATGCGTTGAATTTTTTGACGGTCGCCATGAAACTGATAACCGCGCACCTGACACAGATCCTCGGCGGCGAGGGCGAGAAAAACTGTGCCGACGGGTTTGTCCAGGCTGCCGCCGCCAGGGCCGGCAATGCCGGTAATAGCGAGGGTCAAGTCCGTGCCGGTGACCGCACGCAAACCCTGGGCCATGGCAGTGGCGCACTCGGCACTCACGGCGCCCTGCTGCGCGATGATGTCGCGGGGCACCCCGAGCCAGTCAATTTTGGCCGCATCGGCATAGGTGATACCTGCCCGTTCAAAAAAATCGGAAGATCCTGCCACGCTGGTCAGCAGGTGACTGAGCAGGCCGCCGGTACAGGATTCCGCCAGGGATAAACGCAGCCCGGCGCGTTTGAGCAGCCTGCCCACCAGGGCGGGCATGGTTTCCTCATCGGTTTCTGCCAGATAATCACCCAGTTTATCCAAAAGTAAAGCTTGTGCGTCGTCGAGGAGGGTTGCGGCCAGGGGCGACTGGCAACGCAGGGTAATTTTCACCAGGGGATAATCGAGGGAGAAGCCGACATCTATGCCCGGGGGCAAGTCTTTGTAGGGAACCCGCGCTTCAAGCTGGGGTTCGGACAGGCCGAAAAATTTGAAGTTCCTTTGTTTCAGGGGAGCCCCTCCGGGTTTGGTCCGTTGCAGGGCGGGGATCACCGCATTCTGCATCATGGGGCGCATTTCGGCGGGAACTCCGGGCAGGAAGAAGAGGTCGCAGTTCTGCTGGCGCAGCCAGAAGCCGGGGGCCGTGCCAACCTGGTTGACCAGGGGCACCGACTTTTGTGGCATCTGGGCCTGGCGCCGCAGGGGGGCATCGAAGTCGCGCTGGCGCTCCTTGCAGTTTTGGGCGATCATTTCGACGGCTTTGGGATTTTCTTCCAGGGCGCGACCCAGGGCGAGGGCCACAGTTTTGGCGGTGAGATCATCGCCGGTGGAACCCAGGCCGCCGGTGCAGATAATGACATCGTAATCGGTTAACAGCTGACGCAGGCTGCGGGCAATAGCGTCGGGATCGTCGCCAACGCAGACGGAGGTGGTCAAGCGGTAGCCGACCTCGCCCAGCAGCCGGGCAATGTCGCGGGTGTTGGTGTCGCTGCTGCTGCCGTTAAGCAGCTCGCTGCCGGTGGCCATAACCGCAATGCGGATCAGACTCATGGTTGACCTTCCTCTTGAAGATATTGGTGACGTGCCGCCGCCTCGACCAGCCGATAAATTTCCGGCAGGGAATGCCCGCTTCTTTGCGCCAGAGCGCGACAAGGGGCGTATTCGGGTGCAACGCGGATTAAGCGGCCATCATCAAAAAAAAGCTTGGCCTGCGCTCTGCCCAGGCTGGTCTCCACCTGCAGCAGGCGTCTTGCCAGTTTAAAGCGCTCGACGGGATAAGTGCGCACTCCGCTGGCGGTACTGGCGGTAAGTATGAGATGCGCCAGTTTCTCCTGCTGGGTCGCGTTGCAGACCAGGCTCAAGCAGGTGCCAGGTCGATTTTTCTTCATGTGTACAGGGCTGCAGGCAACATCAAGGGCTCCCGCGGCAAAAAGATCTTCAAACAGGGCGCCGAGCCATTCGGGGTTTGAATCGTCAATATTGGTTTCCATGACCACGACCTGATCGTGCAGCAGACCATTTGTGCTGCTGCCCAGAATGCCGCGCAGCAGGTTGGGGCGATCCTCCAGCTGCCAGCCGCCGACACCATAGGCGGTTTTTTCCACCCTCATGGTCGGAATGGCGCCGAAATGGGTGGCCTCGCAGGCAATGGCCGCGCCACTGGGAGTGACCAGCTCGCGCGGATTATCACTGTCTACCACCGGTTGGCCCTTGAGTATTTCCAAAACCGCCGGTGCTGGTAAGGGCAGAACTCCATGAGCGCAGTGACTCAGGCCCCGCGACAGGGGCAGCGGGGAGCAGATCAGGTGTTCAATGCCCAGAAGTTCCAGCCCGATGGCCGCACCAACCAGATCGATAAGCGCATCAAGGGCTCCGACTTCGTGAAAATGAACCTGTTCAAGGGCGATGCCATGAACTTTCGCTTCGGCTGCGCCCAGGCGCGTGAAGATGCGCCGTGCCCGTTGGCGAATCGGTTCAGCCAGTAAGGATTCCGCCAGCAACTGATCAATCTGTTGCCAGCGGCGGTGGGCCGACTGCTGCGCACACTTGACCGTCACGCGACATCCTTCGATGCCGTGACGGCATTCGCGACTTTGGTGCAGGTGCCAGCCGGGCAGGTTTAATTTGGCCAGTTCAGATTCAAGCTGGTTTTTTTCAAGACCAAGGTCAAGAATTAAACCCAGAAACATATCGCCCGAAATGCCGGAGAAGCAATCGAGATACAGGGTTTGCATGGATTTTTTTATTCCTACAGAATGTAAGGTTCCAAGATGAATGACGGTAAAAGAGGAGTGTATTACAGCGGGGCGCTGAACGAAAGAAGAACTTGCGCTCTCACGAAAGAGTTTTTGTGCGATTTTATTGATATCAACCCTGTTGCTGCTGCTTATCCACCCGATCCTGCGCAAGGAGGAAATTCCGAATTTCAGATCTAACTCTCTGAAATATCAGTAGAAATAATTTTTGTGCCAAGCTGGAATCTCACGGCTGTAAACAGTTTCTGTTGATAGCCCTGTGAAGAAGTCGCGCATTTAAGCGTTGGTCGCAGCAGGGATCAGGGCCTGAGCGTTTTGCCTAAAAAAAAGGCAAGATCTCCGTGGAGCAAGTTACTGCTTTACCTGAAAGGCAAGTTCGGTAACAATGGCCAGCACTTAAAATCATTGGGGCGAAAATTTGAAGGCAACGGTAAAATTTTACAAGAGCGAGGATCTCAACAATGAATGATATTTTTCATTTGACTATGGGGGAGCTGCTGACCTCGGTTGCGAGTCATTATCCGGAGCAGGATGCCCTGGTTTATCCGGATCGGGGCTTGCGTTACAGCTGGCGGGCCTTTGATCAGAAGACCGATCTTATCGCTCGTGGTCTGCTGAAGATGGGCATTGGTAAGGGCGATCATGTCGCTCTTTGGGCCTCAAATGTACCCGAGTGGGTGATTCTGCAATTCGCCACCGCCAAAATTGGTGCGGTGCTGGTGACGATTAATACCAGTTACCAGGCCGCCGAACTGGAATATATTCTCCGCCAGTCTGACGCGGGCACTCTGTTTATGGTGGGAGAATTCAAGGGCACCGATTATCTGGAGATCATCCGGCGTGTGCTTCCCGAACTCAATGCTGGGCAGGTCACATCAACCACCCTGCCTCGTTTGAAACGCGTGGTCTTCCTGGGCGAAAACTGTCCCGAGGATCTGATCCCCTACGCGCGCTTGCGTGAACTGGCCTTGCAGGTCGAAGTCCACGAACTTGAGGCGGTTAAGGCCGGCCTGCACGAACATGAGGTGATCAACATGCAGTACACCTCGGGGACGACCGGTTTCCCCAAAGGCGTGATGCTGACTCACCATAACATTATCAACAACGGTTTCAACATTGGCCGCTGTATGGATTTCAGCAGTGCCGACCGTCTGTGCATTCCGGTGCCGTTTTTCCACTGTTTCGGCTGCGTACTGGGAGTGATGGCCTGCGTGACCCACGGCGCGACCATGGTGCCGGTGGAGGTTTTTGATCCTCTGCACGTGCTGAAAACCATCGAAGCCGAGAAATGTACCGCTGTCCATGGGGTGCCGACCATGTTCATTGCCGAACTGGAACATCCGCAATTTAAGGACTTCGATCTGCGTTCCCTGCGCACGGGGATCATGGCGGGCTCACCCTGTCCAACCGAAGTCATGCGCAAGGTGATGGACGAGATGCACTGTTGCGATATCACCATCGCCTATGGTCAAACTGAATCTTCGCCGGTGATTACTCAAACCCGTACCCAGGATCCCCTGGAACTGCGGGTCGCCAGCGTTGGTCGTGCTCTGCCCGAAGTCGAGGTCAAAATTGTGCACATTGAAACCGGCGACGCTTTACCGATCGGTCAGCAGGGCGAACTCTGCACCCGGGGGTATCATGTGATGAAGGGCTACTATAAAATGCCCGAAGAAACTGCCCAGGCGATTGATGCCGAGGGCTGGCTGCATACCGGGGATCTGGCCGTCATGGACGCGCAGGGCTACTGCAAAATTACCGGCCGAATTAAAAATATGATTATTCGTGGCGGCGAAAATATTTATCCGCGTGAAATTGAAGAATTTCTTTATAAACATCCCAAAATTTCCGATGTCCAGGTTTACGGGGTGCCCGATGCCAAATACGGTGAGCAGGTGATGGCGGCGGTCAAACTTAAGCCGGGCGAAGCTTGCAGCGCCGAGGAAATTCGCGCTTTTTGTCAGGGCGAGATTGCCCGTTATAAAATTCCGCACTATGTGAGTTTTGTCGATGGCTATCCCATGACCGCCAGCGGGAAGATTCAAGTGTTCAAATTGCGTGAACAGGCGATCGTCGATCTGAATCTGTCCACCGGTACCTGAGTTCGGAGTCTGCCATGAAATTAACCCCCAGAACGGAAATTGAACAACGGATCAGCCGCTTGCAGGAATTGTTGCAGCACCAGCACATTGATGGTGCCGTACTGCTGCAGAATGCCGATCTTTTTTATTTTACCGGCTCGATTCAGCAAGGAGTTTGTTATATCCCGGCGACCGGCGAAGCCCTCTATCTGGTGCGCAAGGATTACGCGCGCGCGCGCATGGAATCGGGGTTGGCGCAGGTGTTGCCTTTGGGCAGTTTGCGTGAGGTTGCAGGCCTGCTCCAAGAGCAGGGGCTTGCGTTGCCGGTGCGGGCCGGTTTCGAGCTTGATGTGCTGCCGGTTGCCCTGTTTGAGCGCTGGAAGAAAATTTTTGCCGGCGCCGAAGCGGTGGATGTTTCGCCCCTGCTGCGACAGGTGCGGGCGCGCAAAAGCCCCTATGAAATTGCCATCATGAAAGATTGTGGTCTGTTGATGGACAAAATTTACCAGCGCGCTAAAGAGGTGATCGCGGTGGGTAAAACCGACCTGGAAGTTGCCGCCGAGCTTGAATTTGCCGCGCGCAAGGAAGGGCATCAGGGCATCATGCGCTTTCGCAGCTTTAATTCCGAGTTGTTTTACGGCCACGTCTTTTCCGGCGCCGATGGCGCGGTGCCCGCTTATCTTGATGCCCCCCTCGGCGGCCTCGGCCTCAACCCCTCCATTGGTCAGGGTGCCAGTTACAAGAAGATTGCCGCCAACGAACCCATTGTTGTCGACATGGTCGCGGCCTTCGATGGCTACCTTGTTGATATGACGCGGATGTTTGTGGTGGGCAAGCTGCCGGAAAAACTCGAAAAAGCCTACGACGACATGCGCCTCGTACAGCGGAAGATGGCTGAAATCGCTAAACCGGGCGTGGCCTGGGGCGCTATTTACCAGCAGTGCTACGCCCTGGCGGTCGAGCTGGGCTATCAGGATTATTTCATGGGGAACGCTGGGGCTCAGGTCTCCTTTATCGGTCACGGCATCGGCATTGAAATTGATGAATTCCCCTTTATTGCCCGGGGTTTTGACACCCAAGTTCTTGAAACCGGCATGTGTTTCGCTTTTGAGCCCAAAGCGGTTTTTGCCGGTGAAGGCGCGGTTGGCATCGAAAATACCTTTTGGGTCGAAGAGGATGGTTTGCGGCGTTTGACCTATTCGGATGAAGCCCTGATCGAACTCTAAGGAGGCCGTCATCGCGGGCGAAGACTACAGGGCGGCTGCCGCGAAAATTGCCGCAGCCCGAGGTTTGATCATCACCGCCGGGGCGGGCATGGGCGTCGATTCGGGATTACCTGATTTTCGCGGTAATCAGGGATTCTGGCAGGCCTACCCCATGTATCAACGCTTGGGTTTGAGCTTTATTGACGCGGCTAACCCTGACCACTTTGAACGCGATCCCCTGTTTGGCTGGGGGTTTTACGGTCACCGTACCAATCTGTATCGTGAAACCCAGCCCCATGCCGGTTTTACCCTGCTGCAAAACTGGATCAAACGCTTCTCACTGCCCTATTTTGTTGTGACCTCCAACGTTGATGGTCAGTTCCAGAAAGCCGGTTTTGACCCTGAGGCCATTCTCGAAGTTCATGGCTCCATCCACCATCTCCAGTGTCAGACCCCCTGTTGCCACAGTATCTGGCCGAATGAGGCCGAATATGAGGTGGATTTTTCCAGCATGCGCGCCGCGGTTGCGCCCAGCTGTCCTTCTTGTGGTCGGGTGGCACGCCCCAATATCCTCATGTTTGGCGATTATTCCTGGCTGTCTGAGCGGACTCGCACGCAGCAGCGTCACTTTGAGCGTTTCGTACAGCAGCAAAACGCTCAATCCCTGGTCGTCATCGAAATCGGCGCCGGCAGCGCCATTCCCACCATTCGTCACCTCAGCGAAACGCTCGGCCGCGACCCCCATACCAGCGTTATTCGCATCAACCCCCGCGAGCCCCAGATAACGCGAGGGCATTTCAGCTTTGCAGTTGGAGCTCTGGCGGGGCTGACGGAGCTGGAACGTTCCTTTTAGCTGAAATCAAGGTTGCAGAATCCTTTTAAATTGTCTTCTGATGGAGTCTGATGTTGAAGGATGAAAATGGCAAGTTATGATCTGATAGTTATTGGTGGCGGGCCGGCGGGCATTTTTTCTGCCGGGTTTGCTGCCCGGCAAGGCTGCCGCGTGCTCTTGTGTGAAAAGAACCGTCGGTGTGGCGCCAAGCTGCTGATCACCGGCAAGGGACGCTGTAATATCACGCACGCCGAGGAGGATCCGCGGCGGCTGGTGGAAGTCTTCGGCCCCCAGGGCAAGGCCCTGCTTTCGGCGCTCTATGCGTTTGGGGTTGACGCGGTGGTCGATTTTTTCACCCAGCGGGGGCTGCGGTTGCAGACCGAGCGCGGCGGACGCATCTTCCCTGCCGAAGGGGATGCCGCCGCGGTGCAGCGCCTGCTCGACCGTTTTCTGCTTGATTCCGGAGTTGAGGTGAAAACCGCCTGCCCGGTGACCAACATCTCTCTCCACGAGGGCCAGATTCATTCAGTCACAACCCCGCAGGGCGAATTTATGGCGCGGAACTATCTCGTGGCGACAGGCGGACTCTCGTATCCGAAAACCGGTTGCACCGGTGACGGCTACCGCTGGGCGCAGCAGAGCGGCCATCGGGTGGTTGAGACGCAACCGGCGTTAGTGCCCCTGCGTCTGGCGGTCAAGTGGACGGCGCAGGT
>JAACTI010000325.1 GCA_009993495.1 Deltaproteobacteria bacterium
CGTGAGAGTCAAGGGCATCTCGCGCAGAGTCGCAAAGGCGCAGAGAAAAACGAAAGTCTTATGGCTTGAATTCGGGCCATAATTTTTATTTTTCTCTAGCTTAATCGGTTCTTTGTGCCTCTTTGCTCTGAAATGGTTTTGCCCTTCTTTGCGGCTCTGTGCGAGCAAGCTTTTTTGAATGTTAATGTCTCTCGACCAGAAAAGAGCTGAATAGCTACGCCAAATTTAACGTTTTTTGCGCTTTTTCTTCTCGCTCGAATTTCCGTAGTTGCCCAGGAAATCATCTTTCCACGCCGAAAAATTATCATTTTCAATCGCCAGTCGGGCCTGAGCCACCATGTTCAGGTAAAAACGGACATTATGGATCGCCGCCAGGGTGGCCGACAGAATTTCGTTGGCGTTAAACAGGTGATGCAGGTAGGCGCGGCTGAAATTTTGGCAGCAGTAACAATCACAGGCGGCATCAACCGGGAAAAAATCCCGCCGATATTCGCGGTTAGTCAAGCGCAATTTGCCACGACTGGTAAACAGGGTGGCGCTGCGCGCATAGCGCGTTGGAATGACGCAATCGAACATATCCATGCCGCGCTCGATGCTTGCGAGAATGTCTTCCGGCAGGCCGACACCCATCAGGTAGCGCGGCTTATGGGCGGGTAAAAAGGGGGCAGTATATTCGACGACCTTTTTGAGGAGCTCCAGCCCCTCGCCGACACTGACGCCGCCGACCGCATAGCCGGGAAAGTCCATCGCGGTCAGCTGGGTTGCACATTCCTTGCGCAGATCTGAATAAATACTCCCCTGGACGATGCCAAAAAGCGCCTGATCCGGGCGGCGATGATGGCTAAGACACAGCTCGGCCCAACGCAGAGTTTTTTTGATGGAGCGCGCCGCGTAGTCATGGGTAGCCGGGTAGGGTATGCACTCATCAAAGGCCATGATAATATCGGCGCCCAGATCATTTTCGATCTGCATTGCCTCTTTGGGGCCGAGAAAAATTTCTTCGCCGGTGACTTCGTGGCGGAAGTGCACGCCATCTTCGCCAATGCGTTTTTTCGGCAGCGAAAAGACCTGAAAACCGCCGCTGTCGGTCAGAATCGGGCGTTTCCAGTTCATGAAAGCGTGCAGGCCCCCGGCTTTTTTGACCAGGGACTCACCTGGTTTTAAATGCAGGTGATAGGTGTTCGCCAGAATAATCTGGGCTTCGGTTTCTTCCACCTGAGCCGGGGTCATGGCCTTGAGGGCCCCGTGAGTACCGACCGGCATGAAAATCGGTGTTTCAATCACCCCGTGAGGCGTGTGAAAGCGTCCCCGGCGGGCGGCGGTTTGATGATCCTGGTGTAAAAGTTCAAAATTAAACATGCATTTCTCTCCCGGTCAGATGCGCAAGACCTATAGCAGAATCACCGTAAAACCGCAAGGATAGCTTGATCTCAGATGTTTAACTCCTGGCAAAATGCGTTGCAGCAGGTCGATTGGATTTACCTGAATTATCGACTGCGTTTCAGCGAAACTTTTACGCTGCCGGCCTGGGGCTTGCTGCGCCTACGGCGTGAATTGCTGGCGGTGGCCAAAGCCTTTCCGCAACAGGCTTATGCGGCACTGTTGCGGCCTGCCTTGCCGGTTGATCCGCACGTGTTGCGTCAGGTGCAACAGCCGTCACCCGGTTTTATTTTCAACATTGAACAGTTGAATTCTCGAACCTTTGGCGCGGCAAATGAGATGACATTGTCCGTCGGTTTTTTGGGCCTGGCAACGAACCAACTGCCGCTCTTTTCGCAGTTACTTGCCGAACTGGGGCGGGCCGGTCTGTTCAAGCACCAGGGTCGTTTTGTTTTGGAGCAAATCGACAGCGCCACCTCTCGGGGTGAATTCCAGCCCATTTGGCAAGGCGGGCCTTTGCAGTTTTCCCCGCGCATTTTTACCCTTTTGGAATTGATCGATGATCCTCCGCCACGCAAAGTGAGTATGCAATTCTGCACCCCGGCGCGTCTGCTCAAACAGGGCAAGCCATTATTTCGCGCCGGTTTTGCCGATATCTTCCCCTTCATTTTGCGCCGGGTCACCAGCATGCTGGCCGTCTGGGGCCGGGTGGAAAACCTGTTTGACATTGGCGAACTGCTGCGTTGTGCCAGCCAGATTTCCAGCTGCGATAATCGTTTGGTCTGGCAAGACTGGCGCCCTCTCGGCCCTCAGGAAGAAGCGGGCGGTCTCTCGGGCAGCTTGCATCTTTCAGGGCAAGAACTGGCTCTGCTCTGGCCGGTGTTGCGTCTGGGCGAACTCTTTGGTGTCGGCAAAAGTGCGGCCTTTGGTGCCGGACGCTATCTTCTCAGCGTGCCGGATGACTGATACCCTTTTCGGTGGAGAAATTATCTTTTTTTCAGCTCCCTCGACCCCGCGCCCGAGGCCCCCATTCCGGATCTATCCTTGCGCTTAACTGTCGCCATCCGGGCGAGAGATTCCCGTTCCATGGCGGCTTCGGGCTCTGCGTGGTGAATGGTTACGCTAAATTTTTTGTAACTATTCGCTTGCCCACCCAATGGTCGTCATCCCCGAGGGGTTGTGTCGGGCAACCGGATTTTCAACCCTGAAAACCT
>JAACTI010000326.1 GCA_009993495.1 Deltaproteobacteria bacterium
GGCGTCGAAACGGATTTTTACCCTTTTTTCAGCCCGCTGTTGCGGTTCGCGCGCAATCACCCGCGGGACCTCCTTGCCGGGGGGAAGGCTGCCAAAATACCGGCGGATCAGTTGCAGGGCCGCAGGGGAATCAAAATCTCCCACCAGGGTCACAATCATGTTGGCCGGGCGGTAATAAGCCTCAAAGAAATCGCGAGCCTCACGCAGGGACAAATTCTCAATATCAGAATCCCAGCCAATAATCGGATGCCGGTAGGGATGGACAGTAAAAGCACTGGCAATCAGCGCCTCGTACAGCAATCCAGACGGGCTGCTTTCGTAGGAACGCCGCCGCTCTTCCCGCACCACCTCGCGCTCAACGTAAAATTCACGCAGCACCGCGTTCTTGAGCCGATCCGATTCGATCGCGGCCCAGAGTTCCAACTTATTGGCCGGTAATGAGATGATGTAAGTGGTTTGATCCTTGCTGGTAAAGGCATTGTAACCCACGCCGCCGTTTTCGGCATAAATGCGCGAAAATTCATCCTTCACCACATAGTGTTTATGCTGCGCCTGCACCTCTGTGAGTTGGTCCCGCAGGTCAGCGAGAACTTTGAGGTCGGCTCGGGGATCATTTTTCAGGCTGTCGATCCGGCTGCCCAGCTGCTCAATTTTATCGAGCAGGGGTTTTTCGGCCGCATAATCGGTCGTACCCAGCAGTTGGGTGCCCTTAAACAGCATGTGTTCCAGCAAATGGGCAACCCCCTGATTCTCCAGCCCTTCGTTGGCAGAACCGACCCGAAAAGTGATATAGGCACTCACGGTAGGAAAATCCCGACGCTCAAGCAGCAACACCGTTAAACCATTTTCGAGCCGCACTTCCTGAACCCGCTCGGCCAACCCGGCAGCCAGCAGATTCTGACTCAACAAAACCAAGAAAAGACCCCACAAAAAAGTCCGCATAAAAACACCTCAAAAGGAGTGTATAGACCTGAACGAATAAGAAGATTCGGCCACAATGTTTGCATTCTAACCCAGAAGAACCCCGAATGTAAGCATGGCACAGGCATTCCTTGACCGGACAACTGATTGCATCAGGAGACAACAAAAAGGCAAGAAAATCGTAACTCCCCCCGGCCCCCTCTTAGCCTAAGTTTCACACAATTTTCGCGGCTGAAAGCCGCTCCCACAAAAAAAGAACTGATCAGTGCATGGTTGTTTAATTCAGCCGCTTATAACTGGGCAGCCCGTAAATTTTCAAAAGTTCCGGCATTTTTTGCCGATGGTCGAAACAAGACACCGCCACAACCGTCTGGTCTTCGAGCGTCAGGCGAATCGATGAATTATTCTCCAGGGCCAGATCGAGACGGTGGATTAATTCGCGAACGCCGGCAAAGGGCTTATCGTTCACCGCGACAACCCGCTTATCTTCAACGCTGTCCGCATAACTCGACGTCAGGTCTGAGGCCAGCAGAGCCGGACAGCAACGCAAAAAATATTTTTCACCATGGGGGATCCATATCGTTGTCGCTGTCGCCACCCTGACCCGACTTTGGCGCAGCCGCCCGAGTTGCCGCAGGCGCAAAGCTTTCAGATGATTGGGTATTTTCGCCCCCGGCCCGCCCCAGCATCTGCATTTCACTGGCGACAATTTCGGTGATGTAGCGTTTGTTGCCGTCGCGGTCGTCGTAAGAGCGGGTCTGAATTTTGCCCTCGATATAGACCTGCTTGCCCTTGGTCAGATATTTCCCGCAAATCTCGGCTAACCCCGACCAGGCGACAAGGTTGTGCCATTCGGTTTTGTCCTGCTGAACCCCCTGGCGATCTTTGTAGCGTTCACTGGTGGCCAGGGAAAAGGTGCAAACCGAGGTTCCGTTGGGGGTGGCACGCAGTTCGGGGTCTTTGCCCAGATTGCCGACCAGAATAACTTTGTTGACGGACATGATTGAGATCCTCCCTTTTTGGTTGGGTTCAAAACAGCGACAACTGGGCCTTGTTTTTCTTCAGGCCGGTCTGAACGGGGATAGTTTCTTCACATTGCCCCAGCAGGGTTGGGCTTTGCGGGTCGTGCTTCAGGCGATTGCTGTTGATGGTGCCTTCGTTGAAATTGGCGTAGCAGTAGGCACAGCGAAAGTCGCAACTGTTGTAGCTGCCCATATCCACCGACTCCACACAACCGCAAGCATCACGCTGATTTTTATCCTTGGACTGGATCGGCTCGCTGTCGAAAAGTTCAGTGATCAGCGCCCCGTCGATGCAGGCCCCGTGTTCAACACCGTACCCGGCCAGGTCGAGCTCTTCACTGCACGAAAAAATGCCAAGCTGATATTTTGCCGCAATGCGACTGAAACCAGCCACCAGTTCCTGCATCTGGCTGCGGTATTCAATCGAGGTTAAATCGGCCAGGGTGATACCGGAACCCTGCAGAGCCGCATGCAGCCGCCCCTGCCCTTTGCCGTAATAGTCATAAAAGCTGAAAACCAGGCGCCGGGTTGCCCCAGCCAGCCGCGAAGCCAGCATTTCGCACTGCTCAAGATGCCAGCTCACCGGGGTGGCGCTGGTGAGAATCACCGGATCATAGCGCCACACCACCCGCTGCGGGCCCAGGTGTTGGGCCAGCCTGTGAAAGCTGTCAAGGCGTGAGGCAAGCGCAGGCACTCGTGGCTCAAATACCGGGTCATAAGGGTTCAGGGTAAACTGAAAGTAATAGTTCAAACCGCGCTCATCCAGTTCGCCCACATGGCGCAGCAGCGGCTGCGGATTCTTCGTCCAGAAGCAGATCGCATCCACATGCTCGGCCGCAAGGCTGAAGGCTGAAATCTGGTGGGCGTTGAAAGGGTTAACCCGATAGAAAAACCCGGCGCGAATCCGGTTCATCAGCCATTCGGTGTAAAAGGCCGGAATATCGGTGCGCCTGCTGGCGGAGATGATCATGGTGTTATTTGTTTATCTCAACCTCCGATGGTGTTAAGTAAGGTTGACCAGATGCGGAAGCGGGTTTCCTGTTGTGATTTGAGGCGTTTGCCCCTCTTTATGAAAGATGAACTTTCAGAATTAAACACCTTCCCAGGCAAAGCCACTGAGATTTTTTTCCTTGGAATCAAAATCGATGCCGATCAGGGTGATGGGTTTGCCGCGATTCCGG
>JAACTI010000327.1 GCA_009993495.1 Deltaproteobacteria bacterium
TTCGGTACAATTCCTTTCTACGAAGACCAGATAGAATTGATCTTTGAGTATATCTTCAAGGATCTGAAGGCAAAAAACCCAACCATTGCTCTAGCTTACCCTGACACGGCATCAGGAAACATCTCCAGAGACACATGCAGAAAGTTGACAAAGATATACAATGTAAAAAACTATGTGGAAACCATCATATCTGTTGGAGCGGGAGATTTTACCTCCCAAATCTTACGCCTTAAGACACATAACCCCGATTATGTCATCATACAATTACATCCTCGAAGACGACAGAATCTTGCTCCCCATGTCTTTAAAGCTCTGGAGGCCAACGCCACTTTTCCAGAGACAGTTGGTGTGATGAGGATAAACGATGGGCTGGATAAGGTGCTGGTACATCAATGGTAGATTGGAGGACGGCTAAATATCTGTGTTAGTAGCAGCATGGCAGATGTTTTGCCTGCCGTGTTATTCAGGGGACAATAATAACTAACTAAGGAGGCAAATGATGGCTGGATTTGGTTTTACAGAAGAACAGGAGATGTTTCGGGAAACTGTGCAACGCTTTGCCCGGCAGGAACTTGCTCCAGGGGCAAAGGAGCGGGCAAAAAAAACGGATCGCCCGCTGGAATTGATAAAAAAAGTGGCTGACCAGGGGTTGGTTGGATTGGCCGTTCCCGAGGAATTTGGAGGTGGGGGGGGCAGATTGGGTTACCGTCGGCATCGCTGTTGAGGAGATGTCGAAGGTTGATTTTGGGCTTGGCATGCTGCCTGTACTGCCCGGCCTGTTTTCCCTCCTCCTCACCCGTCACTGTTCGGAGGAGATGCGGGTGTGCGACAAATTTATGGGTAACAATTTCATGCCGCCGCCCGATGCTCCCAAAAATCTTCCCATCGGTTGCTAAGAATACTGCAGCGCAGGGCTATGATACTGTCCGCACCCTCAACCGTCCAGTGCATACCCGATTGTTTCAAACGCTGTGCAACCACGGTTCGACAGCCTGCCTCCAAGACTCCAGAACCTACGAAGAGACCGCGTTTTCTAAAGTCCGCATACCGCATCCGTTCCTTGTTTTTCTCAAAATAACCAGTTCCCCTTTCACATGTAGCTTTATCGTATCCCGGCAGGGATGAACAACGACTGATGGCATCAATAACCTCTTCCGGCCTGCCATCATCAAGTTCCTTACGACGTTCCTCTGTCCACTGATGCAGCTTGTCTTTATTCTGTCCGAAGCATGCCTTGGCGACGTTCCAGTAGTGTTCCCGCGCGTGAAAGAGATCAACAATCTGGGTAGCTCCATAAAATTGTTCATCCGCAATATTCCATATCCAGGGAGCGCCGTCTCCAAGCACACAAACCTCCTTTGCCCAGTGCATGCCGCGCCGCATTGCCTCTCTATATATCCGCTGGCCAAAAACTTCAGCAGATTCGATCGCCCCGGTGTAGCTGGTTGTCTCTTCGTCTCGCACAGGATAGCCCTTCTGGTCAACCCCTGTCTGGGTAAAGACGCAACCCAGCTTGACCTCCCGGGTCTTGGCCTGGCCGTCTTCACTCTTTCCTCTTCTGCCTGCGGTCTCTTTCTTCACCACCGGCACTCCGGTGCCATCCATGCACACATACATCCTGGGAACCGGTTTAATCGGGATAATATTATCAGACAGCGACGCCTTCGCCTCTGCGGCATGAAACGATTCCACCTGACTGCCGACCATTTGTGATACACGCTCTACGGCTTTTGCTTCTACGCGGATATCTGCCAGTTCATACAAATCTTCCTGGCCGAGACCGAATGGCCGGTAGGCCCCAACCTTGCTCATCATCCGACGCACCCCAGAACTATAAGATGTCCCCTCAATGTCGAGAGTGCGGTCTTTCGGACAAAAACCAGCATGGCTTTCTTTATCATAGTAGTACGCCCGCTTGACGACCATCGGGCCTAACACCGTGAGCAATTTCTTGTTCCGGTAATCGATAAATTCATACTGATGCCCTTCCCCGAAAGGAATGGCGCTGCCCTGGTAACCACCGCCATCGGCATTTACCAGCTTTTCAAGCATGCTGCAGCCAATATGGTGCATCGAGGAACGGATGCTCATTTCAAACGCCTCCAAGTCAAAACCGCCAGTTGCCACCTTCTCAGTAAAATACTGACCAACAATCCGTCCTATCTCGTTTTGTACTTCCTCATGAACAGATTCTGCAATTTTTTTTTAAGCTCGCTCAGCTCTTGGTCATCTTTCACTTCAGGTACTGGACGCAAATCGCAGATACGCTCGTTTACCACAACAATCTCCTCACAAAGTTCCACAAACTTCCGATGGTTCGTAATCTCGTCCAGATACTTTTGCAGTTCAGGCCCAAGCTTTAAACTTTTGGCATAACTCTTCCCTTTGATCGTCGTGTTCCATAAATGCACCGGTCCATGCCCCGGATGCCCTTCTTTTGCACACGCACAGTTCTTCTTTCCACATTTACGAT
>JAACTI010000053.1 GCA_009993495.1 Deltaproteobacteria bacterium
ATGCAGGCCTTTCTCGAAAAGCGCCCGGCGCAGTTCAATGGAAAATAACCAAAGGACACTTTGTGAATCTCGATCTCAACGCAGAACAGAAACTGATTCAGCAGACCGCGCGTGAATTTGCCGCCGCCGAATTGGCGCCCCTGGCGGCAGAACTTGATCGCGGTGAAAATCAGACGGCTTTTTTTACCAACCTCGGCAAGCTTGCCGCGCTGGGCTTTATGGGCCTGAATGTCCGCGCCGAATATGGCGGCAGCGCAGCCGGAGTGGTGGCTTTTTCTCTGGCGATCACCGAAATTGCCCGTGCCTGCGCTTCGACCGCAGTCACCCTGTCGGTCAGCAACATGGTCTGCGAGGTCATTCAGGCTGTCGGCAGTGATGAACAGCGCCACACCTATATTCCGCGCATCTGTTCCGGCGCCTATCTGGCCGGTGCCTTCGCCCTGACGGAAGCCGGCGCCGGTTCCGATCCGGCGGGCATGACCACCAGTGCCCGGCGCGACGGCGATGACTGGGTGCTTAATGGCAGCAAAATTTTTATCACCAGCGCGCCCTATGCCGGGGTCTTTGTGGTCTGGGCGGTGACCGATAAAACGGCCCCCAGGGGGAAAGGGATCAGCTGCTTTCTGGTCGAAGCCGACACCCCGGGGCTGACTATCGGCAAGCAGGAAGAAAAACTCGGCCAGCATGCCTCGGCCACCAACGAAGTCATCTTCAGCGATTGCCGCATTCCCTCCGATGCATTGATGGGCAAATTGAATGACGGCTACCGCATTGCGGTGGCGGAACTCGCGGGGGGCCGCATTGGCATTGGTTCGCTGGCCCTGGGTCTTGGCCTGGCGGCCATGGATAGCGCCACGCGCTATAGCTTGGAACGCAAGCAGTTCGGGCAGCGCCTGGCCGATTTCCAGTCAACCCAATGGAAAATTGCCGATGGTTTCACCGACCTCGAAGCCGCGCGTCTGTTGCTGATGAATGCCGCTTTCCAGAAAGAGCAGGGGCGCAGCTTTGCCCGGGCCGCGTCCATGGCCAAACTCTTTGCCACCGAAAGCGCCAATCGCGCCTGTTACGCGGCGCTGCAAATTTACGGCGGATACGGTTATACGCGGGATTTTCCCATCGAACGTTACGCCCGCGATGCCCGTATCACCACGATTTATGAAGGCACCAGCGAAATTCAGCGTCTGATTATTGCGCGCGATATTCTGACAAGTTTTAACTGAACCCCTGCACTTTGCCCTCATTCCAGACAGGAGGCCTCACCCATGATTTTTGCGCTGAATGAAGAACAGAAGCTGATCCGCCAGACCGTGCGTGATTTTGCCGAAAAAGAGCTCAAACCCGGAACTGCCGAGCGCGATGAAACCGAAACCTTCGACCGCAAGCTGATGTACGACAAGCTTGGCGAGCTCGGCCTGACCGGCATTGTTTTTCCCGAAGAATACGGCGGCGCCGGAGCCGATTATATCAGCTATGCCATTGCGGTTGAAGAACTGTCGCGGGTTTGTGGCTCGACGGGGGTGACGCTGTCGGCGCACCTGTCTCTGGGGGCCAATCCGATTTTCACCTTCGGCACCGAAGAGCAAAAAAACCAGTATCTGACGCCCCTGGCCGACGGCCGTAAAATGGGCGCCTTCGCCCTGACCGAAACCGCCGCCGGTTCAGACGCCGGGGGCACTAAAACCACCGCCATGCGTGATGGTGACAGCTGGGTACTCAATGGCACGAAAATTTTCTGCACCAATGGCGGCGAAGCTGAAATTTATATAGTCTTTGCGCGCACCGACAAAAATGCCCAGAAACATCATGGCATCAGCGCCTTTATCGTTGAAAAAGATACTCCCGGCTTCTCTTTCGGCAAAAAAGAATCGAAACTCGGCATCCGCTCTTCGCCAACCCGCGAACTGGTGTTCGACAACTGCCGCATTCCCGCGGGCAACTTGCTTGGCGACCAAGGCAGCGGCTTCAAAATTGCGATGAAAACTCTCGATGGCGGGCGCATCGGGATTGCGGCCCAGGCTCTGGGCATTGCCCAGGGAGCCTTCGAAGAAGCACTGAACTACGCCAAGGAACGCAAGCAGTTTGATCAGGCAATTTCAACCTTCCAGGCCGTGCAGTTCAAACTGGCCGACATGGCAACGGAAATCGAAGCTGCTCGCCTGCTGATTTATCAGGCGGCCTACAAGGCCAGTGCCGGCATCCCTTACGGCAAGGACTCGGCCATGGCCAAGATGTATGCATCCGATGTGGCGATGAAGGTTACTACTGAGGCGGTGCAGGTGTTTGGCGGCTACGGCTTTACCCGCGATTTCCCTGTCGAACGCATGATGCGTGACGCTAAAATTACCCAGATTTACGAGGGCACCAACGAAGTTCAGCGGATTGTCATCGGCGCCGCGATTACCCGCTGAAACTTTCGCAGGGGTCACAGACGGAGACAACTGTTAGATATGAGGCGTCTCCGTCTGTTGACACCACCGCTCACTGTGCAGAATTCACCGGCGGCACAAAAAGAAAAATCAATAATTTCATAATCTTAGGAGGTTGATCATTTAATAGAAAATGTGTCGGGCTTGGCATCTGGCTTGCTATTGATGCTGTCAGTCTCTGTAGACCCCGTCAGGAGAAAAACTATGGCAATTATCAACTTTCCCGGACTTAGCTTCGACCTTGACGATACCACCAGTCTGCTGCGCCAGACGGTCAGGGATTTTGCCGCCGGCGAAATTGCCCCGCGTGCCGCCGACATCGACCGTGACAATCAGTTTCCCATGGATCTGTGGCGCAAAATGGGGGATCTCGGGCTACTGGGCATTACGGTCAGCGAAGCAGACGGCGGCGCGGGCATGAGTTATCTCGACCATGTCATTGCCATGGAAGAAATCAGCCGCGCTTCGGCGGCGGTCGCGCTTTCCTACGGGGCGCATTCCAACCTGTGTGTCAATCAAATTTACCGCAACGGCACCCCCGCCCAGAAACAGAAATACCTGCCCAAACTTATCAGCGGCGAGCATGTCGGCGCTTTGGCCATGAGCGAGTCGGGTTCAGGCTCCGACGTCGTCAGCATGGGGCTGCGCGCTGAACGCGATGGCGACTCCTACGTGCTGAACGGCACCAAAATGTGGATCACCAATGGCCCCGATGCCCAGGTGCTGGTGGTCTACGCCAAAACCGACCCGTCCGCCGGGCCACGTGGCATCAGCTGTTTTATCATCGAGAAAACCTTTGCCGGTTTCTCGACCGCACAAAAACTCGACAAGTTAGGCATGCGCGGTTCCAATACCTGCGAACTGGTATTTGAAAAGTGCCGCGTACCCGTCGAAAACATTCTTGGCGAGCTCAACGGCGGGGTCAAGGTGCTGATGAGCGGCCTCGATTATGAACGCATCGTCTTGTCGGGCGGGCCGCTGGGGATCATGGCCGCCTGTCTCGATGCCGTGCTGCCCTACGTTCACGAGCGCAAACAGTTTGGCCACGCCATCGGCGAGTTTCAGCTGATGCAGGGCAAGCTCGCCGATATGTACACCAGCATGAACGCCTGCCGTGCTTACATTTATGCCGTGGCGCGGGAAACCACGGTGCGTAAAGGACGCTCCCTGCGCAAGGATGCCGCTGGCGCGATCCTCTACTCGGCCGAAAAAGCCACCCAGATGGCCCTCGATGCGATTCAGTGTCTCGGCGGCAACGGTTATATCAACGAATTTCCGACCGGCCGCCTGCTGCGCGATGCCAAGCTCTATGAAATCGGTGCCGGCACCAGCGAGATCCGGCGCATGCTGATTGGACGGGAGTTGTTTGAAGAAACCAAATAAACGCGTAGCCCGGATTTGCGCCCCTTGTGGGTGCCCGGATTTGCGCCCCTTGTGGGTGCCCGGATTTGCTTGTGTCGCCAACGATATACAACAATGGACGCCGTCATGACTCACCTTAAAAGTTCCCTTGTCCCCGCATCGGAAGAATTCCAACGCAATGCCGCCGCCATGCGGGCCCAGGTTGCCGATCTGCGTGAAAAGGTCGCGCTGATCCGCCTGGGCGGTGGTGAGCCTGCGCGCCAGAAGCATCTGGAACGCGGCAAGTTGCTGCCCCGTGAGCGGATTCGTCAACTGCTGGATATGGGCTCGCCCTTTCTGGAGTTTTCCCAGTTTGCCGCCTGGGGGTTTTACAAAAATGAAGCCCCGGCCGCCGGGATCATTACCGGTATCGGGCGGGTCTGCGGTCGGGAGTGTCTGATTATTGCCAACGATGCCACCGTCAAGGGCGGCACCTATCTGCCCCTGACGGTCAAAAAACATCTGCGCGCCCAGGAAATTGCCGAGCAGAACCACCTGCCCTGCATTTATCTGGTCGATTCGGGCGGCGCTTTCCTGCCTTTGCAGGAAGACGTTTTCCCCGACCGCGACCACTTCGGGCGCATTTTCTATAATCAGGCCCAGATGTCCGCCAAGGGGATTCCACAGATCGCGGTGGTCATGGGGTCATGTACGGCGGGGGGGGCTTACGTGCCCGCCATGGCCGATGAAAGTATTATCGTCAAAAATCAGGGGACGATTTTTCTTGGTGGCCCGCCTCTGGTCAAGGCCGCCACCGGGGAAGTGGTCAGCGCTGAAGATCTGGGCGGAGCCGATGTCCACTGCCGAACCTCCGGGGTCACTGACCACTACGCCACCGACGATGCCCACGCCCTGGGGCTGGCACGCCGCATTGTCGCTAACCTCAACCGCACCAAAGGGGTGCAACTCGATCTGCGGGAGCCGCGCGAGCCCCTGTACCCGGCTGAAGAAATTTACGGCATTATTCCCACTGAAAGTCGCAAACCCTTCGATGTGCGTGAAGTGATTGCGCGGGTGGTCGACGGCAGCGAATTTGACGCGTTTAAAAAACTGTACGGCGAAACCCTGGTGTGCGGCTTCGCCCACATTTTTGGTTATCCCGTCGGCATTGTCGCCAACAACGGCATCCTCTTTTCCGAATCGGCGCAAAAAGGCGCCCACTTTGTCGAACTCTGTAGCCAACGGGGCATTCCGCTGATTTTTTTGCAAAACATTACCGGGTTTATGGTCGGCAGCAAATACGAAACCGGCGGCATTGCCAAAGATGGCGCCAAAATGGTCATGGCCGTCGCCTGCGCCCGAGTTCCTAAATTCACGGTGCTGATCGGCGGAAGTTTCGGCGCGGGCAATTACGGCATGTGCGGCCGGGCTTACAGTCCACGCATGCTGTGGATGTGGCCGAATGCACGGATTTCGGTCATGGGCGGCGAACAGGCCGCCGGGGTTCTGGCCCAGGTCAAACGTGACGGCCTTGAAACGCGGGGACAAGAGTGGAGCCCGGCAGAAGAAGAAGCCTTCAAACAGCCCATTCGTGATCAGTACGAACATCAGGGCCACCCCTACTTTGCCAGCGCGCGTATCTGGGACGATGGCATTATTGATCCGGCCGACACCCGCATGGTGCTGGGGCTCGGTATCTCCGCCGCCCTCAATGCCCCCATTGAAAAAACCACCTTCGGAATCTTCAGGATGTAATATGGCCAACGACCATTTGCTCAAAGCCGTCGATGATTTGGGGCGGGTGACCCTCACCCTCAATCGCCCCGCGCAGCATAATGTCTTTGACGATCAGCTGATCAACACCCTGACCACAACCCTCAAGGATTTGAATGCCGACCCACAGGTGCGCGTAGTTTGCCTGCGCGGCGCGGGGCGAAGTTTTTCTGCCGGAGCCGATCTCAACTGGATGCGGCGTATGGCCGAATACACCCAGGCCGAAAATCTGGCCGACGCTATGGCCCTGGCCGAACTGATGCAAACCTTGAATACCCTCGCCAAACCAACCCTGGCTCTGGTGCAGGGCGCGGCCTTCGGCGGTGGCGTGGGCCTAGTCGCGGCCTGTGATCTGGTACTGGCGACGCCCCAGGCCAGTTTCTGTCTGTCGGAAGTCAAGCTGGGGCTGATTCCGGCGGTGATTTCCCCTTATGTCATCGCCGCCATAGGTGCGCGGGCGGCCCGCCGCTACTTCCTGACCGCTGAAGGTTTCGACGCTGACCGTGCCCGACAACTGGGGCTGGTGCATGAAGTGGTGGCCACCGCCGCGCTTGATCATCGGGCCGACCTTCTGACGCGCCAATTGCTCGCTAACGGCCCACAGGCGCTGGCTGCCGCCAAGCAACTGGTCGCCGATGTCGCCGGTCGGCCTATCGATGCCGAGCTGCTGGCCGACACCGCCCAGCGGATTGCGAACCTGCGTGCCAGTGACGAAGGGCGCGAGGGGCTGGGCGCTTTTCTGGCAAAACGTCCGCCCGCCTGGCTGAAAGGCTGATGTCATGTTCGATTCTCTCTTAATCGCCAATCGCGGCGAAATAGCCTGCCGCATTCTTCGCAGTGCCCACCGGCTGGGGCTGCGCACCATTGCGGTTTATTCCGACGCCGACCGCAAGGCACAACATGTCAAACTGGCCGATGAAGCCTGGCATATCGGCGCCGCACCGGCCGCACAGAGTTATCTGTGCGCAGATAAAATTCTTGAGGTCGCCCGGCGCAGCGGCGCGGCGGCTATACACCCCGGCTATGGGTTCCTGGCCGAAAATGCCGAGTTCGCCGCTGCCTGTCGGGCGGCGGGGAGTGTTTTTGTCGGCCCACCGGTGGCAGCGATACGGGCCATGGGCAGCAAAAGTGCCGCCAAGGCCATTATGCACCAGGCTGGCGTGCCCCTGGTGCCCGGCTATCACGGTGAGGATCAGCGGCTTGCAACTTTGCAATCCGCAGCCCTCAGCATTGGGTTTCCCCTGCTGGTCAAAGCCAGCGCTGGTGGCGGGGGCAAGGGGATGCGCGTGGTGCGCACGGCGGGCGAACTTGAAGCCGCCATTGAGGGTGCCAAGCGTGAAGCGGCTGCGAGTTTCGGTGATGACCGCCTCTTACTTGAACGCTATCTGGAACAACCGCGCCATGTGGAAATTCAGGTTTTTGCCGACAGTCAGGGACAGGTGATTTACCTCTTTGAACGTGACTGCTCAGTGCAGCGCCGGCATCAGAAAGTTTTGGAAGAGGCTCCGGCACCGGGTCTTAGCCCGGCCCTGCGTGAACAAATGGGCGCGGCGGCGGTCACGGCGACAGGCACCATCGGCTATGTGGGAGCGGGGACGGTGGAATTTCTCCTCGACACTGACGGCTCTTTTTATTTTATGGAAATGAACACCCGATTGCAGGTTGAACATCCGGTCACCGAACTGATTACCGGCCTTGATCTGGTCGCCTGGCAATTACAGATTGCGGCTGGACAGCCCCTGCCCTGTCGGCAGACCGAGATCCAAATCAACGGCCACGCCATTGAAGCACGGCTGTATGCCGAAGACCCCCAACGCAACTTTCTGCCGGCCATCGGCACCCTGCATCACCTGCAACTCCCCGTGGAAAGCGACCAGGTGCGGGTGGATACCGGGGTGGCCCAGGGCGATGAAATCAGCATTGATTATGATCCTATGCTCGCGAAAATCATTGTTCACGATGTTGATCGCCCGGCCGCCCTGCGCCGTTTGCGCCGCGCCCTCGAACAGGTCGAAGTGGCGGGCGTCACCACCAACGCCGCCTTTCTGCATCGGGTTGTCAATCACCCAGCCTTTGCCGCCGCAAACTTTGACACCGGTTTTATCGACCAGCACAGGGATGAATTGTTGCCGCCCGCCAGGCCCGCTTCCGCACAAACCCTGGCACTGGCAGCCCTTTACCTGCTGCTGCAACGTGAGGCCGACGCCCGCCATGCGGCCCGCCAGTCGTCCGATCCTCATTCTCCCTGGCATCAGACCAGCGGCTGGCGTCTCAACGGCGATAACCACCATCAGCTGCGTTTCAGCGCCGGCGAACACGTGCATCTCATCACCCTGCACTATCGACCCGTCGGCTATCTGATCGAAGTCGCCGACCGCCAACTGTCGGCCAGCGGTTATTTCGATGATCGGGGACGGCTCAAGGCGACCCTCGATGGCCAACAGCTTCATGCGCGGGTGGTGCGCTGCGGCATGGAACTTCAGGTGCTCTACCGCGCTACCAGCCACCGGCTGCTGCTGCATGACCCCCATGCCGAAGCCTTTGCTCACGAAGAGAATACCGGTCGCCTGACGGCGCCCATGCCGGGGAAAATTGTCGCCTTGCTGGTCAAAGGCGGTGCCAGGGTGACGCGCGGCACGCCGTTGGTTATTCTTGAAGCCATGAAAATGGAACATACCATCACCGCCCCGGCTGACGGCATTGTGACCCAGATGAATTTTACCGCCGGGGCGCTGGTCAGTGATGGCGCGGCCTTGCTGACCTTTGAAGCGGATGAGGGAGCATGAGGATGAGACTGCCGAAACGGATAAAAATTGTCGAAGTCGCCCCACGCGATGGGTTGCAGAATGAAACCACCATTGTCCCCACCGAGGTCAAGATTGCGCTGATTGATCGCCTGTCGCAAACCGGCTTGGCCGCGATTGAGGGAGGCAGTTTCGTGTCGGCCAAATGGATGCCGCAAATGGCCGACAGTGCCGCGGTGATGCAGGGGATCCACCGCCAGCCCGGCGTCAGCTATCCGGTGCTGGTGCCCAATCTGCAAGGTTTGCAGGCGGCCATCGAGGCTGGAGCCGATGAAGTCGCGGTTTTTGGCGCGGCTTCGGAATCCTTTTCACGTAAAAATATCAACTGTTCCATCGCCGTCAGTTTTGACCGTTTCGGCGAAGTCTGTGATGCCGCCCGCCGCCAGGGACTGCGGGTGCGGGGGTATGTCTCCTGCGCTCTCGGTTGTCCCTACGAAGGAGCCGTCGAGCCGACCACCGTCGCCTGGGTCGCCGGACGCATGATGGAACTGGGCTGTTACGAAATTTCCCTGGGTGATACCATTGGTGTCGGCACCCCCGCCAAGGCCCAGGCCATGATCGATGCTGTCACCCAGAAAGTTCAGATTGAACGTCTGGCGGTGCATTTTCACGACACCTACGGGCAGGCCCTGGCCAATATCCTCGCCGTCATCGAACGCGGCATTGCCGTGGTCGACAGTTCGGTAGCCGGTCTGGGCGGCTGCCCCTTCGCTCCTGGCGCTTCGGGCAATGTCGCCAGCGAAGACCTGCTCTATATGCTCAAAGGGTTGGGAATCGAAACCGGGGTTGATATCCAGGCCTTGGCCGACGCCGGCTATTTCATTGCCAGCTATCTGAACCGGCCTTCGGGTTCGCGGGTCGCCAACGCCATGCTTGCCCAACAGCGCAGCGAAAAATCCTGCGCCTGACCTCCAGCCACAAAACGTTTTCTGCTACACTCATCTTCAGCAACCCTTCACCTGGTGCCTCAGAAACTTGGTCACTACTGAGGGCACAGGTTTTCGTTTTCCCTTGCGTTCGCAGAAAATTTCATTATGAATGAACACCTTATCCTGACTTTAGCGTTGATACTTGTTGCCGGCATGGCCTGCCAATGGCTGGCCTGGCGCGTCAAATTACCGGCGATTGTTTTTCTGCTGGCGACCGGCATTCTGGCCGGGCCGCTGCTGGGGTGGCTGAATCCCGATGCGCTGCTGGGAGAACTGCTTTTCCCCTTCGTCTCTCTTGCGGTCGCGGTGATTTTATTCGAAGGCAGTCTCACCCTGAAGTTGCGTGATATTCCCGGTCTGGCCAAAGTCATTCGCAACCTCATCACCTTCGGAGCCCTCATCAGCTGGCTGATTGCCGCCCTGTCGGCACGGCTGCTGCTCAATTTTACCTGGGAAATCTCCGCCCTCTTTGGCGCCATAATGGTGGTGACCGGGCCCACGGTTATCATGCCCCTGATCCGCACCCTTCGGCCCAAAGAAAACGTCGCCAATGTGCTGCAATGGGAAGGAATTCTCATTGATCCCATAGGTGCACTGCTGGCCGTGCTGGTTTACGAATTTATTGTCTCCGGCGGGGTTCAGGGCGGGCTGTTAATCGGCGTGACCCTCTTTGCAAAAATTTTGCTGGTGGGTGCACTCTTCGGTTTCGGTGGCGGTTATCTGTTCAGTATTTTATTACGCAGATACTGGGTTCCCCAGTATCTGCACAATGTCATCGCCCTGGCACTGGTATGTGGCGTTTTTGCCCTGTCCAATCTGCTGGCGGTCGAATCCGGCTTGTTGGCCGTCACCCTGATGGGGGTTTTTTTGGCCAATCGCCCGGGTCTTGACCTTGAAGATATTCTCGATTTCAAAGAAACCCTCAGTTTGTTGCTCATTTCTCTGCTCTTCATCCTGCTTGCCGCCCGCATGGATTTGTATCGTTTTCTGGAACTTGGCTGGGGCGCCCTGGGAGTTTTTGCCACCATTCAGTTTTTGTCACGCCCTTTAAGCGTACAATTATGCGCCCTGGGGTCAAAACTCAGCATGGCCGAACGCCACCTGTTATCGTGGATTGCTCCGCGCGGAATTGTGGCCGCTGCCATTTCGGCCCTCTTTGCCCTCAAGCTTGAAACCCTGGGCTATCAAAATGCCGATCAACTGGTGCCCCTGACGTTTATGGTCATCATCGGCACGGTACTGCTCCAAAGCGCGACTGCAGGCCCCATTGCGACCAAACTCGGCGTACGGGAACCCGAGTCACGCGGGTTTCTGATTGTCGGAGCTAATCCCCTGGCGCAGGCCATCGCCATAGCGCTGAAAGAAAATAACTTTCGGATCCTGCTGATCGATCAAAACTGGACGGCGGTGCGCGAATGCAAAATGAAGAATCTGCCCGCTTACTGGGGCAATCCGGTCTCTCAACACGCCGAACGTCATCTGAATCTGGTGGGTATCGGCCATCTGCTCGCAATTTCCCCGCAGTTTGAAATCAACGCCCTGGCCGCCCAGTATTTCCGGTTCGAATTTGAACCCCGAAATATTTATCGCATTCATCAACAACAGCAAAAAGGCGCCAAAGCCCAAAGTCAGGTCGATTTCAAGTATGGTGGCCGCCTGCTCTTCGGCAAGGACATGACCTATCAACGTTTGTCCGAATGCCTGACTCAAGGCTGGAAAATTAAAAAGACCCCGCTAACGGCAAACTTTACCTTCAAAGATTACCTCGCCGATCCCAAACGTCGGCGATTGCCTTTATTTGCCCTTGATGACGACGAGGGCATCCACTTCTTCTGTGAAGACGCCGATTTCGCCCCCGGTGCAGGCTGGAAAATTCTGGCATTTACTCTGGAACAGGCGCAGGATGCAAAGGAAAATTAGCCGCGGCGGCG
>JAACTI010000331.1 GCA_009993495.1 Deltaproteobacteria bacterium
ACCTCGGATGAATGTTTCTGGAGAGCCACCAGGTAGTCGAAGGGATTGACGCCCCCCAGGTTGCAGGTGTGAATCAGGCTCATGAACATATCGCCGATGAAGGCGCCGTGTTCGGTTTTGTAGAACAGACTATTTTTTCGATGGAGAATGGCCTTTTTCAGAGTCTGTTCACAGATATTGTTGTCCAAGGGCGCTCCGGGGACTCTCAGGAACAGAGTCAAAGGGTCCCAGTGCTTGAGCATATAGCTGATGGCCTTCCCCAAGCCGGAGTTCGGCTCCGTCTTCTTTTGCTCTATCTGTTGGGAAAACCACTGTTTGAGATTCTTCATCACCGGCTCGCTTTCCCGCTGGTGAAAAAGAAGCCGCTCCTGGGGTGAGAGGTTTTGCTGTTTGGCGGTCTCATCGTTTCTGTAAACCAACGCGATCTCGTCAATGACATGCGCCGTCTCTTCAGGAAAGTTTTCCGCCACGTCCACGAAGTTCCGCCGCCCGTGGACCAGGCAGTTTGCCAGGATGGTCTTGAACTCCCTGGAAGTATTGCGGCTGAGGGCGTCGCACATCTGAATCGGCGGATCAAGTTCGGTTTGCCGTTGTTTGAGCAAGTCCGTCATATTTTCCCCGGCATGTTTGGATCCCGTAAAAAACAGGGCGATCGTGCGGCCCTCTACGAGTGACATCATGCCGGTGGTAAACATCCCTTTTCGGGAGGATTTTTCATTGATCTCTTTTACCAACTCCAGGATCTTCATGGGGGTGTCGTCGTTATGGATGACATTGCCCTGGGCGGCCTGACGGATCAGCTCCCGATAGGCATGCTGCGGTCCTCCGTTGGCGGCATGTTCTACGATATCCCACTGGGTTGACGCCGGCAGGGGAACGCCCATGCTCTCCTGAAGCTTCTCGATCCGGTGGAAAGGCATGCCGCTGCCATACTTGAGGTTGGCAATCATGGCCCCGGCGGTTTCGTCATACTTTTCGGAACCGACGCTGTCGGGGGGCTTGGCCGTGAAGACCTCGCCGCAGAGGTTGCAGCGCAGCTTCTCCATCTCATAGATTTTCGCGGCCAGAGGGGCCATCCCCACGAACCGCACCAAGGTCCCAGCCTTCTTGACCGGATAAAGTCTCCCCTTTTGACATTCCCGGCAGGGTTCGCCGGCCTTCAGATCCTGGATGGGCACTTTGATCCGCTCGGCTTTTTTGTAAGCATCGGCGCCGTTTCTGCCGTGACCCGGTTGCTTCTGCGGTTCAGACTCCTCTTGCAAGAAGTCCTGGCCGGGGACGTCCTCAGACTTGCCTGCGATCTTGAAGAGCTTTGCTCTGGTCTCCGTCTTGGCGCCGAAGATGATCCGCAAGAGACGTTTGATCGCTGAACCCTTCTCATCGACCGACTGGCTGAGATAGACAAAGGCTTCTATAAGCCCCTTGATGATCTCATAATCGCCCTCCTGCAGCGCCTCCTTTTCCACCCGATCCAGGAGGGCTTCCACATCCGCCGGTTTCAGCTCGATCAACTTCGGGGGCTTCATGTCCGGCCTCCGCAAAGATGATCGCGAAAATCATTAGACAGGGGGTACCCCAGAACATCCTTGAGAGAACGGTTCGCTCGGCCGGTCTGATCATTCTTCCCCCGACCCGTAGTCTGACCAATAGTGAGCCAGTTGGCCGCCCGGTAGCAGGTGCCATGAAAACGCTCCTGATCGATGAACGTTTCCAGATAATGCAGAGGGTGATGGTAGAATCGCTCCCAATCTTTGGGCAGGATCTTTACCATCTTCCCCAGGATGTGAGAGGCCAGGCAGGAAACCCGCACCCACGGCAGGATGAGAAACCGGGTGTTGCAGGCGATCAGGAAGAGGTTCTTCTCGCGCACCTGTTTCGTCCAGCCGATAAAACGGTCGCGATCTCCGATATGGCGGGGAGCCGACGACCAGGCCAGACAGGCAATCGGCCTTCCCTTGGCATAGACGATATACTTGAGCTGCTCCCCTACAGGCTGGCAATAACCCAGATAATGGTGATGCTCGATCAGGCTGTTGAACAGCGACTCCGAATCCGTCCGCCGGACCTGACGGAACTCGATGGGGCCAATATCCGACAGTTTCCCTTCTATGGGCGTCTGGTCTATCTCCACCCGGGCAGGCTTCTTGCGATGCACCAAAGGATTGACGATCCTCACCCGGATGGGAGGCAGTTCGATCTCTCCCGCCCGGAACAGTTGAAGCATCAGCCCCCGACATACCATGTCCCGAAGCGCCCCGTTGGGCTGCACCCAGTCCCAGGCCTGACAAAGCTTCCGGGAAAGCATCCAGCGGCTGTCGCCACTGTTTTGCGCAATGAACTCCCGGATAAAGACGACTTCTTCGTCCGTCACCGCCTTGCCTCTGTATCGCATCACCGTTTCCATGCGCAGGATATAACAGAGCCGTTGACAGAACGCAAGGAAAAGTTTTCAGATCATGCATATTTTTTCAGGCCTTCCTCAGACGCCGGCAGCGATCTTTCTCCAGGGAGGCGCTACGCGAACATGACTGGGATCGCCGTTCCACAGCAGAAGCTGCAGCTCGTGGACGGCCAAAACACTGACACGATCCGTGCCTTTGTCCGGCCACCATTGAAACGTCCCCTTGGACAAACGCTTCTGGCAAAGCCAGAACCCATAACCATCATACATGAGCACCTTGATCGCCGTCGCTCTATGATTCCGAAACACAAAGACGCAGCCCGAAAAAGGGTCCCTTCCCAGTATATGCCGACAGACCTCCGCCAATCCGTCAATCCCTTTGCGGAAATCCACCGCCTTGATGGACAGCAGGATCCGCATCTGCGGCGTGAGTTGGATCATCCCCGCCCCCAGAACGTCTCCACCAGTTCCCGGGGATCAAACCCCGGTGACCCTTTGATATGAATCCTCATCCTCCCTCCAGCCCGTTCCATCTCCATGATGAACTCCGGCAAGGATGATCTCAAATCCAGGGCAATAAAATCGGATGGCGTCACAGATTCGGGAAAATGGTCGGGACATGCAGAGTGAAAGCGTTTCTTCAGAACATTATAGTCCAAATGCAAGACGCTGGATATTTTACAAAGTGAGTGATCGGCGCAAAGACGTACTGCGTCTTCCCATAAAGCAGCAGGGATGGGAGTGCCACGCTTTCTCCCCTCACGCCATCGCTCAAATCGCTCCTGAACTTCTTCAAGGTTTCGTCCTGTGTCGGCTGTGAACTGTTGATCCATCGGTTATCCTCCTTCTTAAGTTGATAACCGATCCTACCCGCTGGCATAAAATTTTTCACGCAGCCTTACCGGAAAG